>JBKPMK010000527.1:0-3525 GCA_046732115.1 Thermoproteota archaeon | reverse complement strand
AGGACATATTTTTTCACTCCGCCATGGACGTCAGGACGCATAGGGGTACCTGATTTGTCGCTACCTCCAGTAACCTTCATTTTGCCTCCTGTAATACCTACAACTGAGGAGTCAATGATATCCCCAATCTTTGAGCCTAGTAATGGCTGGGCTGATCTGTCCTTTAACTCCTGGTTAATACTTTTTCCCTTGGAATCAGAGATTACAAGTTTAAATTGAGCCAAAGTAGATGTCAAGCAGTGTATCTGTTTAATTAACCTTCGCCATATGAACAACGGAAGAAGATGAACCACTCCCATTAACTTTGTATCAACAAATAGTTCACTAGTGGAGCTGTTATGCTATCATTTTTTAACTCGTTGAGAAAATGCGTCCTAATAACTTCGAAATCCAAGATAAACATGACTAGTCCTAATCTTATTCAATTTACCCCACCCATGGAACTCGAAAGAATACCATAATTAAACCGTGAACTTTATATTTGTGACTATTTTGCTGCTTTATTAACATTAAGATAGTTTTTACAACAATCATCTGAGCAAAATAACAGAATTCCCTTGACTGCGCTTGAATACCTTACCCCCTCAACTAGGTCATTAAATTCTTTTCCACATGACTTACAAGGTACGTACATTTTGGATTATGTGCTTTAAGGCTATCTTATTATAAAGTATTTTGAATAATGCTGGGCTTTATACATATAGAATATGTGTGGCATTCAATTCATGTCTTGTTCTAAAAACATGTGGACAACAACGAATTTGCAGTGCATGTATGATGAATTAAGTTAAAGTCAGAAAATGGTCCTAAACAAGTATGAATGATATTATAATAAATTCACTTATAGCTAACAGAATGTTTCTTCTATTCTGTATAATGCTGTATTGATATACGCATTTGTAATCAGTGATGGTATTTTTAGCTGGTGTTCTTTTAGAAGTGTTGAATTTATGCGATACAACATTTCAATCCTCTTGTCAAGATTATGTTCATTGTTGCAGCCCTCGATGAGTTGTTGGATTATATGTTGTTGATGTTGTTGTCGATGTATCACTATCATTTCTTCTTTTCCTCTAATAATACTATATGATTGTAAGTATATTAACCATCTAAAATATGGCTGTCAATTCTCTGTCACTATTTAAACAATGATTAATGAATGGTAGTAGTATTGTTTAGACATGAGAGAAAAATGATCAAAAGCATAATGACATATATCTTCTGACAAGCAAGGTCATAAATTGCATTATAAGCATAGGCTCTCTTAGAATAACTTCGTGAAAATGCTTTATCACAAATAGTCTGAAGCTTCAGAGATCAAGACACCAAAAGTAGAGTTAATACCAATAATAGCTCTTTTCTTGCTTTGATGGCATAAAATGTTTCTCCACTTCATCTAGTCTGTTTATTGAACCAACATTCTGCCTAAGGCTAGAAAAGGAGGAATCATTTCTGATTTTTTGTAAAAGGAAAAGAACTTGTTCATTTGTTACTCCCTGCTTTATGTCGTAGCTTATTTGTCTGCAAATGCTAGTTATTCTGCCATATCGTTTATTTTGTCTTTTCTCCCACATGGTGGCATTCTCTGACAGTCCTGTTACAAATTTGACTACTGTCTTTTCCATGTGTTTAACATGCCATTCTCTCATAGGAAAACTGTTTTGGATCAAAAGAAATCATCACATATCATATTGCTATATATGTTAAACTATGATATATGTAAGATGTCTTGAAAGTGACAATAAAATACTGTCTTTTGTGTAAGAAAGGCAGCTTTCAGCCAATAACGCTGGTATTTTATTCTTTAGCATAAGTTATTATGAATTTATGTCATTGTTTTTAGGACCTGTTTTCGAGGGCTCAACAAGTTTTCTAAATCGTATTATGCAAGAGGTTCTCTTCTAAAAGATATTGTTAGCGACCTTCAACAATATGGAGAATGTGGTATAACCATTTGACAAGTTGTATTAATCTTACCATTCTTCTAGTTATATATTCTACTGATGTAACTAAAACAATTGAAATAAAATAATCATGCAAAAGTTTAATTGAAATCGTCTGCTATCTTGATCTTTGTATCGATCGGATAGAATAAGCCTATATCTGCCCACCTTAGAAGTGGAATCGTGTCTAGTCATCACTGCTCAATAAATTAGTAATCCCATATAGTTTATCGTATTGTAAAATATAAGTAACTTAAGACCTTATATTAAGAGAAGCGTGCTAGTTTTGTATGTTAAGTCGATACTACATAAAGCACAATATTAGCAATTACAAAAAAATAGGGATAGAACCTAGAGATGTAAAAACTAAATACCATTAAACTGTTGAAGGAATTTTTATGTTTCGTAATCTACGTTTATTAATACTGATTGTAGTTATCTCTTTGGTTACATGTGGTAGTGGAATAGGTACTTATGTAGCTACTGCCCAAACTCCGTCTTCGATAATTCCATTAACTATAGACGGAATAGAGTGTAATGCCAATGAACAATTTCTCTTTCACATACATACTCATATCAGTATCTTTGTAAACGGTCAGCTTATGTATGTCCCACCACAAATCGGTATTATTCCTGAAAAATGTATTTACTGGCTACATACACACGACGAATCGGGCATCATACATATCGAATCACCTATAAAGAGAGATTTTACGGTAGGACAATTCTTTGAACTTTGGAAGAAAAAATTTGAAAATCCACAAATATTTGATAACATCTTCAATGAAAAAAGCAGCAATATGCCACAAATATACATAAATGGAAATAAATTACCAAGTGGTACAAACTATAGAGATGTCAAATTACACGCGCATGATGAAATTGTATTGATTTATGGAACATCGCCGTCTCACATACCTTCTAGATATGACTTTCCACAAGGATTATGATCAGGATTTCATTAATACTAAAATTGCTCATCATTTAACATTATAAATTGTAAAATGAATCGATACCATTAGATGTTATGAAACAGCTTTAACTGGACTAATTGTAACTGTCTGGTCTTTATAGGAATAGGATTGAAGTGAGGCTTGCATTAAACTTACTAGCGTATGAGAGTAAAAACAGGTGATTGATTAAATTATTTAGGGGTTATTTGTGGGTTGGGAGGAGAAGATGTTTTAGGATTCACAGAACGAGATATAGGAGGAGATGGCGTCAATATAATCACATTATCGTGTTTATTTTTCAATTGCTTAGCTTTTTCAGCCCTATCAGATATATCCGCCATAATGCCAATAGTTACAAATGCTGAAAAAATTAATGCTATTATTGATGGAATTACAATTATCACCAACTTTCCTGAATTCATATTCGTTAAGAAGAATTATGGCATATCTCGAGCAAATAAGCCTTTCCTATGGCTACTTACTAACCAAGTTATATCCAACTAGATATGAGATGGTAAACCTGAAAAATAAATGGATTTTATGGTACACTCGTCGAATGTAGTATAACACTAGTATAACACTTACATCAAGACAATGATCTGTTCCAAAACAAATAGAATGGCAAATAG
>JBKPMK010000526.1:0-5423 GCA_046732115.1 Thermoproteota archaeon | reverse complement strand
ACTTTGCTGTGGTGTATTATGCTGTTGTTTCTCTGCTGATTGGCAAACTGAACGCAAATGTAGCTCCTTTTCCGTCGCCATTATTCTCAGCCCATATTCTGCCATCGTGAGCCTCAACAATACCTTTGGAAATATAAAGACCTAATCCTGAACCTGAATCTGATTTAGTTGCAAATTTTGAGAATAATTTATCCTGTATATTGGGATCAATACCAGTGCCTCTATCTTTAACGCTAATAATAACTTCATCATTGTGATTATCATCGGTATTACCATCCTTGTATCTATTATTGTTGAACTTCTTTGTAGTGGTAAGTACTGTTATAGTACTACTTGTATCATAATCGGCACTAAAATTGTCACCAGTATCGATACACATCTTGGAAGATTTTGAAGCATTATTCAACAGATTTGATATAACCTGATAAATTCTCAGTTTATCTGCTTCGACAACTATAGGATCCAATTCTTGGTTAAAGATTATCTCTATTTCATCTTGTTTTGATTTTATATCTTCTATAACAGTTCTTATCTTTTCATTGATGTTAAACTTCTCTTTATTTAGATTTAAAGTTCTACTCTCTATTTTTGTAATATCTAAAATATTTTCTGAAAGAGCTTGCAGTCTTTTTGCATTTCTGGCTATGACATCTAAGAATTCTTCATCACTACCAGCTTTTGTACCTGCTATCTCCGAATTTCTTGATGATATTGGTTTTAATCTGCGAGAACGGATAATTTCAGATAAGCCTACAATTGGTTGTATGGGTGCTCGCAGCTCATGAGCTGCAATATTTATGAATTCGTCTTTTAGCTGATCTTTTTGTTCTAGTTGCTCATTTAATTTTTGTAGTTCAGATGTCAATTGATTTTGTTTTGTGATGTAATTTTTTATAGATTGAATCATGGAATTAAATGATTGACTAAGAATGGCGAGCTCATCGCAACCCTTCTGTTTGACTGATACATCAAGGTTTCCCTTTTTTACTTTAGATGTTGCTTGAGTTAGAGCAAATATTGGTCTGAGCATTCTTGTAACAAGATATAAAATTAGTAGCATAATGCCAATAATTAAAATAGCAAACAGGATTTGTAACAGTATTAGGTTTTCGGTATTTTTATCTGTTTGTTGTCCTAGAAGCGTGACTAGTCTATCAGAAGATTCAATTAAGTTAGATGCCATCGATTCGACTTCTCTTCTAGCTAGTGACTGGTCTGTAGCTTTAGCGGTGGCAGCAGTTCCTGCTTCAGATGGTATTGCAAGGATTCTATTTGTTATGTAACTTTTGTAAATATTCCATCTATTATTAACACTATTCCAGAGATCTAAAAGGTTTGGAGGAAGAGGTTTTAGATCTGCGCCAGCAACATTTCCTCCATACTTTAAAGTGATAGTATTAGCTTCTAATCTACTCATAGCATCTTTTAGTTGCGATGTATCAGAGAAAGGAGAAGATAAACCATACAAATATTTTTCAGTTTGTAATAACAAATTGGCAGTAAGATATCGATTTTTACCAGCTATATTAACCGAATTTCCCAACGATGATTGTTCAGATTGAAAATAAGCTAATATACCAAAACTGCCAATAATTAGAAGAATTTCTATAATAACCAACAGCGTTATTTTTGAAAGAATTTTAGAATTTATTTTTTGTAACCATGAAAACAATTAATTTTTCACATTCCTACGCCTTGCCCATTCTGGACATTCGATTGGTATGTTTCTTATACTTGAAATTGCCAAATCCGACTCCTAATCGTGAATGTGGTAGTTCATTATAGCATCTATTATAGGTTGCTGGTAAGTTGCAGATATAGATTGCTAATCATAAACTTCCTCCTAAGGGCTATTAGTTTTTTATTCTTTATTAGCTTCGATATAATTAATCTCGATATCTCCGAACATCATGTGATGCTCCTAGACCTGTTAAAGTACCAGTATAGTCACCTGAAACCTCTTCTACGAAATCAAAGTCATCTAACCGTTTGAGAATATCAAGTGTCAGTCTCATATTTGTCACATAATGAGTACCTTTATCATATATTGCTGGGACAAAGCCTGTAGTTTCGATTATATGTTGCTTACACCATTTTGAATTAGTATTCGGCTTGGTAAATACTTCTACCATATAGAATGGTGCGCGTTCAGATTTTTCTTCCTCACGTAATAAGAGATCATTAAGAAGTATGGGATCTACTTTTGGAAGGTATGTACTGTAAAGTGTCTCAAGTCCATGAAAGACATTTCTCAATTCTTGTATTTCAGACATAATTAGTACACTCTATCTCCACATGTTTCTAGAGGTGCAATCAATGCAGTCTTTACTTCCTTGAATATACAAGGTTTTATCCCACTGCTCTTTTTAATTTTGCATGCAGTAAAATGCCACGCTATTTCTAGCGATAGATATGTAACAGCGAATCCCGCAATCACATACAGAAGATTTTCTATCATTCTATTTGTAGAATACGTAAAGGCTGTTAATTAGCACCAGTAAAAACTGCATGTTATTAATCACAACAGTGTTTTACTTGTATAAAATATTCGGCTGCAGATAAAGATCAAACTTATTCACTGAGAAGTAACCCGAGCTGCTAAAGTACAACCATTCACAAAAACATCAGTCGTTGCTGGATCTACGGGAATAATCTTGTAGTCTTTGCCAATTATGTACTTTGGTACAATTTGGCTATCGAACATTTTAATCTTAATGCTATTATTATTATTATTATTATTACATCCTACTAATTTCTTGCTGTGGTTACCATTCTCATTGTCTTGTGAACCTGAACTCATGATAGCGCCGCTACTATATAGTATTGCCATAATTGGTACTATAAAGACAAATGCATTGATTGCCAGACATTTTGTATTGGTCATATATAGCGAATATGTATTGGGTCGTTGTTATTAAGTTCAGGTAAAAACGGCAGTGTTTAATAAAACGTGCGTATGATTTATCATACATATCGGTAAGGCTATTTAATATATCAAAGATAGCAGATCTTTATTATGAGCAGTACTACTAACCATACTGGTACATTTATTAGTACTTAGCTATAAGGATTTTATTTTAGAAAACCACTTCTCTCATCAAAGACCTCCTTTGCGGCAAATAAGCCATTAAGCGCTGCGGGGAATCCTGCATAGACTGACATTTGTATGATAACTTCGATAATTTCTGTTCTCGAGCAACTGACATTCAGTGCCCCATTAATATGTACCTTTAATTGAGACAATGCATTACCCATCGTAACAAGTGATGCTATTATAGCAATTTCTCTTGATTTTGGGTTATATTATTAAATCGTTGTATGTGAATCAAGGTTATTGGAATCCCAACAATTGCTAATATTAGAACACACAAATACGATTCTTGAAAAATCTGCACTACCTTATAATTCAGTAAAATCCATTATGAATTCAGTAAGGCGTTTATGTGCTATCAATATTGAGAATGTTTTCACCTATAGGTCTGTTTCTGAGATAAATGATATGTGTACTCGATTGAATACTTTGAAGAAGAAATCAACTGATGCATTCAGACCCTTCATTTCTCAATCAACAAAGACATTATGTCATTCAATGGGAAATCCTCTCAAAGTAGCTGAAGATATAATCGAACTAGAAGAAAAGAGCGATCTTCTGAATTCATTACTAAAAATAGTTACCTTTCTTAGTAATAAATATGCTATGTGGGCATCAATTGCAGCAATGGCTGGGGATTGCCAATATCCAGAAACATACTTCGTATTTGATGAACAACAAGATCATCATTCATCTTCCTACAGGAAAGAAATTGCACATATGGCTAGATATTATAGGCTTCATCTGGGCAGTTTTCTAGCTATAGAGCTTGCAAAAGAGCTCAAAAGTTATCCATCAATGTACAAAGACAATAGATTTGAGAGCATTATAGAGCTATATGAAATTGGATGTGCTGATTATATATTCAACTTTGTAGGGGATATCAATGACAACACTAGAGAAGAAAAACTTGTAACGCCAATCTTGATGAATCTGGAAGATGGAAACAAAAAAGTTCTTGCAGTTCATATCTATGGTGATGAAAAAATAAGATTATGGAAAAGATGGGGAGATGGCTATAATACACTCTATGATATCAATGGAAATAGGAGTAGCATATACATGGAATTAAGTCCATTCTTTAATTCAGTTGCAGTCATATGATCTAAAGAGCTATACTATCGTACTAATTATGGTCTTTATCTATACTGACTAGTACATGTAAAGTGATGTTAAGCTGAAAATAATGGTATGTGGTTCTATAGTATATGGTGGAATCAATGACATAAAAATATGTATACTTTATTGGTGAACCATGGGTTTTCTGTCGAAGATCATATATTACATAAAGGAATGGACTATTCTCATATTACCGACTTTAGAGATAAGCAGAATTTATCATCTGAAATAGTCAAATATGACCTCAATTATATTAAAAATTCTGATGTAGTTGTAGTTGTAGCGAATGGACCAAGTTATGGTACTGCTATTGAAATGTTTGTAGCAAAAAGTTTGGGCAAGAAGATAATCCTATTTGCAAAAGAGACTGTTCCAACACCATGGCCAGTACACTTTTCAGATCATATAGCTACAAGCGAAGATCAACTTATTCTATTACCTCGTGATATAATAGAATCCTCATCAGTAAAGGATAAGTAGACAAAGAGGAAGAATCCTTGTAACTGCAGGTCATAGCTAATTTAACTCAAAAGATGGTAAACTAATTTTAGCGTGTAGGACTAGAGTATGAAAATTCTATATCAATATGGCAGATATATTAATAATAATCTGGTGCTATCCTAATGAGATAACCTGGATAATAACAATAAACAATTTCTTATGAATAAAATGATGTGATTTGGAGTTTCCATAGCCATAAGTATAACAATTTCTCTATTGCTGCCGTTTCCTATATCATTGGTGGTTATAATAGGAGTTTTCATTTTGCTTAACTTCTATATGAGAAGGAGAATGATGAGAAGAACGGGAATCGGAGGAGGAGTAGGAGGGATGTTTGGTTCAATGTCTTCAATGTTTGGAGATAATTCACTGAATTATTACTGTATGAGCTGTGGAACGAAACACAAAGAAGCTGCATGTCCGGCGGCTCAAAGATGAAAAGAGTTGGATCTTAAATCAGTTACTTTTACAGCAATCAACCCTCAATATACGCTATTCTGTTAACATTTTGGTAGATTTTGGCTCCAAGAGCATTACAAATCCATGGGTAAAGATACTTCCTGCAGTTATCTTTATGAGCTGTAAACCAATTTTATCTAATTCATTTATAAAATGCTGATCCATGAGTGTTGTTCTTAACATCAGTCGCCCTGTTTCGCGTTCTCTATTCAGGCTCTTGATATCTATGCCTATCATTTCTATTTTCTTGCGC
>JBKPMK010000525.1:0-4858 GCA_046732115.1 Thermoproteota archaeon | reverse complement strand
ACTTTCTAGCAACTCTTTTTGCCAATTCCATGGGCACAATTACATCTGAGCCAAACGGCATGTGGTCGCCATGGTTTTCACATGCGCCAAACACCAAAATCGCAATCGTATTTTTACTTAAATTTTTCCTTACTTGTTGTGCATTCATTTCTTCAAGCATGCCTATCAAATGACGCTCACCATGTAATTAACACAAATACTAGTTTATTAGGTAACTGAAGTACAGATATTTATTGACTAACACTTTTTTCCATATATTATATTATATTATATTATGACATTTAGGAATTATACTTTAAATTATCTTTGACTATTTCTTTAAGAAAATATTGTAAATTCTGTTTATATTCTAGATTATCAGAGTCTACAAATTTATTCCCATGAATTTTAATATATGCATTGACCCTATGGTTAGTACGACACAAATCATCGGTTTCCAAGGTATAGCAGGTAATTTTGGAGCATTAAGTTTAATCTGATGATTGTCAATAATGTTAGTGATGTAATCTCTGACCTTTGCGTTCCATATTCGATATTCTATACTGTGTTTTTTCAAAATAGATTCTATTTCATATATAACTGGAGCTCTTACTGAACGAATATGTTGAATGTATTTTCGAGATATCTCTACTTCAGCCTGGATTGCAATTAAACCTTGTTGCATATCCAATAACCTAACATGCATCTCCCAAGGCTTGCTTAGCCTCTTTGTAAATCCACTGCCTATCTGAGTACGTTTCTTATTCTCAAATTTAACTCGTCTGAAACCTTCTGAAACCAGTGTATTGATTATTTCGTCTTTTTTTATTTTAACCATCAAACTTAAATGATCAAGTTCGATCTCTTCACGACGGATAAAATCTTGTAGACCTTTTAACACATTTATACGTCTAGGATAGGTTGTTAGGAATTCAGACATCTATTATAGCAGTAATTCTTCATAACATGGAATATTAAAATGCTGTGTCATGAAAATCTATTCTGTCTCCACTATAGATACTGGAATTTATTATTATTATAGTAGATAGGTAAATTGTATCATTACATGTTTCGCAAATTATAGGTTAAATTAAGGTTTGATTTACTACTGTTCATCATACGTAGTAAGGTAGCTTGATTATCTATTCAGTAGAAAAAATATTTTAGATTTGCAATCCTCTAGTATAAATATCCTGTGTAGGTTCTACTGCCAAATCGTGCCAACTGAGCTTTCTATTCGTAGCAGTTACTTTCGTACCTCGTATGACAGCAGCCGGTGTTGATTCATCACTTTCACCCATGACTGCCACAGCCATAGATGCCAAGCTATCTGCTACTGCAATAAATGTAACCTTTAGAATATTTCCAAATAGATCTTTTTTTCCTCTTTTATCTTCAACAGGCTCAAATCCTGCATTAGCTATTGCTATACCGATAGTGCCAATTCTTGTAGGCATTAAACGGCTATCAGCAATAATAATGCCGACTTTTATACCCATATTAACAATGAACTTAACTCTCAATTTCTCTGCAGATTTAAATGGTGCATGTGGATAGAGTATTGCATATCCTAAAGGCACGTTTGATCTATCAATACCTGCATTAGGAGCCATCATTCCATTTTTGATTGTAAGCAAGAAACCCGGAACTCCTTTGTAAATATAATCAGACTCTCGTATAACTAGCTCTGCTAGTTTTGAATTCATGTGATATTTAATGGCAAGATCTCGTGCCCTTTTACTAGCCTTTATTTTATCTAGATTCACAACCGAACCCTCACTCATAGAAACGTATTTACTAGATAATACAACAATATCGTTTTCATGGAATTTAAAACCAGATTGAATTAAACTTTGAAAAAGATCAAATTTGCCCTTTTTTACATTAATAGATATTGGTAGAATTTCCATGGGATTATATTATACATAGTGGGAATATCATAATCATATATTTGTGAATTTCTAGTAATGCAAAAAGTTTTATCCGTCATAGAACAGGGAGAGGATAGATGTTGTAGATAATGGTGATTTCAATTTGGGAATGACAATTACGGAGAAAATACTTGCTCGGGCATCTGACAAATCTAGCGTTGCGCCAGGAGAAGCCGTGTTCGCAAGAATAGATAAAGTAATGATGCATGATGTTTCTGGACCAGGAGTTATCAAGGTATTTAGCGAGTGGGAAAAAAAAGGCAAAAAATTGGAGCACATATGGAATCCAGACAAAGTCTGGATAACAGAAGATCATTTTGTTCCGGCTGCAGATAAAGTATCTGCAGATAATATAATCGCATTGTCTAACTGGACAATGAAATATGGCGTAAAAAGACATTTCAAGTACGGTTTGGGTCAATATGGCATCTGTCATACATTATCACATGAAGAAGCATTAGTACTTCCAGGGGAGGTGTACGTAGGCGGCGATTCCCATACGAATACTACAGGAGCGATGGGTGCTTTTGCTGCTGGACTTGGCCACACAGATATCGCATATACCCTTATGCATGGCAAAATTTGGTTTAGAGTACCTGAGACGATAATATTTAATTTAATTGGAAAAAAACCGGATTATATAATGGCTAAAGATATTATATTGAAAATTATAGGCGACATAGGAACTGATGGTGCGAATTACAAGTCTATGCAGTTTTCTGGAGATACAATAAACCAAATGGAAATGGATGATCGTTTAACACTTACCAACATGACTACTGAAGCTGGGGCTAAGAATGGAATTATTGAACCAGATGCTATAACTGATGAATATCTTCGCAGCAGAACCAATGCGGAATATTCCCACGTGCTAGGAGATGTTGATGCTGAGTTTTCTGAATCGCATACTTATGAAATTGACAAATTAGAACCGATTGTAGCAAGACCTTTCTCTCCAGGAAATATTTCAGCTGTAAGAGAGATGCAAGGAGTCGAAATAGACAAAGCATATATTGGTTCGTGTACAGGGGCAAAACTTCATGATCTACGTTCAGCTGCTAAATTATTAAAAGGCAAAAAAGTAAAGACGAGGACAGAAGTTTTACCAGCTGCTCAATCAATATATATTCAGGCCATACGAGAAGGTCTGATAAACATATTCCTAGAGGCTGGTGCAGTAGTTGGGCCACCTACCTGCGGTGCATGTTGTGGAGCTCATATGGGCGTTCTAGGCAAAAACGAAACATGTGTTAGCACCACTAACAGGAACTTCCCAGGCAGAATGGGAGACATTGAATCAAAAACATACTTAGCATCGCCGATTGTAGTTGCAGCATCTGCTGTGACCGGAAAAATTACAGATCCAAGAGATCTCACGAATTGAATTTAATAACCTAAAGATAACAACAATATAATAACTAAAAGGAAGAAGAATAATAAGAATGAGTAATAAGAAAATGATATGGTCGTAAGTATGATGAAAGGTATTGTTCATAAATATAATGTGGCAAATATCGACACTGATGTTATAATTCCTGGACCTTATCTTAAAATTCACGATCACAAAGAATTAGCAAAACACGCGCTTGAGGGACTCGATCCGACGTTTCCAGATAAGGTTAGAAAAGGTGATTTTTTAGTTACAGGAAGTAATTTTGGATGTGGATCAAGCCGAGAGCATGCACCGATTGCCTTATCATATGCTGGGATTAAAGCAGTTTTAGCTCCATCTTTTGCAAGGATCTTTTACAGAAACGCCGTAGATGGAGGGTATCTACTTCCAATAGAGATTACGGAATCAACTGTGAATAAAATTTCAGACAGAGACGAGATTGAAATCGATATCAAACGCAACAAGATTGCCAATTTGACTACAAGTGAATTTTACACTATGAAACCATTTCCTGAGCTGATTGCAAAGATAGTAGAAGCAGGAGGATTAATGAATTTTAAAATATGACAAAAAGGAGAAAGGGCAAGCTCGAAGAGATTATTAGCAAAGCCTTGTATGCAGACAATCCTGATTTCTATTCAGTCAGCTATCGAGATTTTGATTCAATTGTTGAAGTTCCCCTCTCTGAATTTATAAAATTATCTGAAAATTTTGAGGTCATACCTAATACGAGAATTGTCTCTATAAGGAAGGGAAATTTGGTATTATATACTAAATCATCAATAGTCTCGACATCATTTAGACGTTGACACTATGTACTCCTTTCTTATTGTCGCATTTTCAGGTATTGATTTGGCCCTTATCCAGATACTTGGTTGCCTTCTCGGTTGTTTTATTTGCATTTTCAAGTAACTTTTTTAATGAATTATCTGTAGTTCCAAAAAGAGGTTTATTCCGATCGACAGATAGTTTATGAACTATGGTTATTAACCTAGTCAACCATGTTAAGCGAGATTTAAAACTACTCATAATATATGATATTACAAATGCGTGCGTGCATGTACCAATAGCAAATATTCAGTACCGCCCATCCATGTCTATATGCTCGCAGAATGGAGGCATAAACAGACGGCACCGGATATCTGCTGATTGTAATCCTATTGAAAGGGACTGACAAGTAGCAAATTCCAACATTGGCAAAAACAAAAAGATCATATGCTCAAAAAGAAAAAAATTGATTGAAAAGACGATGTGATAGTTATTTGAAGAAAAAGGATCTAGTTCTGATAGTAGTAATACGGATAGTAATCGAAACAAGCCTGTTGGGATGTGCAATGTTATAGCATTAGGACTTGTGGTACAAAATAATTTTCTATTACATTGTTACAATACAACGTGACACAGTGCTGCGCCGTGGGAAACATTTTTTAAATATATCATGCAGCCAGTAAGGTACAATGGGTAGAATAACGTGGGTTTGTGCCACATGTGCACAACACTTTACAAGATTCTATAGCGCAAACAGACATAACGAGAATTTACATAATGGAGGAGG
>JBKPMK010000524.1:0-2202 GCA_046732115.1 Thermoproteota archaeon | reverse complement strand
ATTGATGGAGAACCAGGATATTCTTTAGCGCATTTATTGCAGTAATATTTCATAAATCTATCTTCATTTACTCCTTCTAAATTACTTAGAAATATTTGCGGTACCCCGAGACTAGCTTTAAGTTCTTCTTTCTCTGTTAGTTTAGCAAAGGCGTAACCACCAGATCCCAACAATTTCTTTTCCTCTAAATCTTCGTTAGGATTCATAGGAGCATATGTATTTCTAAATATATAATTTTAGTTGTGCCAATCACAACTGAGCGGGGAACTCAACTTCACAAAACATTAGTATCATATCCAGGCGGCCTATACAGTCTGCTTGTACAATTCCATTCCAAATTCCATCTATCCGATGGCTATTTGACTGGCATCTGACGTTGTTATAGTATAATCCCCTACTATGAACAAAGACAAAAAGCAAGATGAGCAAATTGATATATCAAAGGTAACTGGTGACTTTCAATGTTTTGTTTGCGGAGCCATCTTTACCACCGATGAAGATCGAAAGCAACATCTAGAGAAAGAGACCCATGGTCAGCTTCGTCGTCGTCGTCGTTGTATCACATATGAGTGTCTGGTATAATTGGCTTCATGTCTATATGGGTAGCCTGATATTTTAATCCATGTTTCAATAACGTCTAGAGCTGATTCAATATTGTATTCATTTCTTAGAAGCAGTACAAAATCTTTGGTATCATTCTTTGCTATATGTTCTGCAATAGAAGATATCTCCTCGTCTGGGAGTCTGTTTATGGGATTACTTAGCAATCCTCTCCTTACAGCTACAGCTACTTTTTAGCTTCGCTACAATTTTTTTACCGTCAAATCCATATTCCTTTGTATTTATCAGAACATTCAAAAGTTTGTCAATATGTTGAAAGGATAGATTATACTCATTAGTTTTTCGTTTAATTGAATATGTTCATTGGTCTATAGGCCATTGGTTACCAAATATTATTCTTTATACCTTTAGAAATGAGAAAAATATATATTAATCTTACAGAATGGTAGCGCATGCAGATGACCTTTATTCAAACAACTGCCGCGCTAGCAATCCCATTCATAGCTTTACTTCTATTGGGTTTGGTATCCACATATACTACAAATAGCGAAGCAGCTGGTCAAGGAATCAGCGAAAACATATTTCAGTTATCCGCTAAATTAGATAATTCAGTAAATCCCACTTTTAGGTGGGTAAATACTACTGACGGAGTAATTAATCCTACCTTGAACTTCAAAGCAAATACTAATGACATCATACACATTCAGAATCCAACTCAAACTCTACACCAATTAATCATAGACTCTAACGGCAAACAAATTGCAACAAGTGGGGACATAACACCTGGTAATTCAGGTCAAGTCTCAGTTAAGCCAGACATGACTGGAACATTTGGATATCACTGCTTATATCATCCGGATACAATGAAAGGAATAATACAAGTACATTGACTAATTGACTTATCGAACATTTCTCTTCCACTATTTCTCACAGAGTATAATCTAGCGACAATATTGTAGCTAAGAAAGCTATGTCCTCGTCTCTCGCCCTCAACCTATTAACAAGGCACATGACCCCAACAAAAGTAATAAACTAAAGGAAACTGACTCCAGTATCACTTTAGATAATGAAGCAAAACCATGATCACCAGTAAGACGGTATATCCCGTACATTAGTACCATTAAAATTCCGTTTGGGATTATTTCTTGTATCATGTCTCTTTATTATGAAAGTGGCATAGATAGAAACTGCGGCAGCAATAAATACTTAATAGATTGGACAATAGAGATTGAATTCGGACTGACATCTATTTTTATTCCTATTTATTTTCTAAGATACAATAATTATTATTCGATCCAGATATCAAATAGGTATTCAATTCCAGTTTTATGACATGACGATGACCTTTCCTACCAGAGTAGGATGAATCTCACAGAAGTAAGGAAATTCTCCTGCCTTAGTAAACTGGTGAGAGAACGTTTTACCTGCTGTTAGTGCAGTAGGTCCTGATAATCCAGAATCAAATTGTTTTCCAGTACTTGGATCACTTGGTCCAGTACCTGATGTTACTGTGTGCTCCATGTTGTCACTGTTAGTCCATGTTATCGTATCTCCAACTTTTACATTGATTGGGTTTGGTGAGAATCCTTTGTCACCTAGAGTACCTGCTCCTGGTACTATAGAGACCTTGGTTCCTCCTGC
>JBKPMK010000523.1:0-2198 GCA_046732115.1 Thermoproteota archaeon | reverse complement strand
GATAAGGCTGGAATACATGGAAGCACTATAGATCAATATTCTACAAAACATGGTGGAGATATAATAACAGCTGTTGACGGACAAACTATAACCAAAAGTGAGGATTTGATCTCATATATTGATGACCACAAGTCTGTTGGTAATAGTGTGGTATTTACTATATATAGAAATGGACATATTCTAAATTTGAAGACTACTCTTGCAGCACGACCCTCTTCATCCTCGTATCCTTAGCTGATGCCTTCCCTGCAGCCTCCATGATCTCGACTTTTTCTTGCATTATTACAGCTTATAAAACAAAGGAGCTGTGTTCATACACAAACCTACGCTAGAACATTGCAAAATGATACTGGAAAATGAACCAAGAAAAATTGCAATCAATCCAGACAAGCTGATAACTTCACTTAGGACTGCTGTGGATAATGATGGTACGCTAGATAAGGAGTCAACGTCATATATTTGATGCTTTTAGATTAGCTTTGAAGTTCTATCATTTTGAAGAGAGAAATGATTGAAGTTGCGTTGCTAAGAAAATAGCAGCATTAGCAGATTTGAATTAACCATGTTAATCATTGCTCATATATTACAAATTAGGAAACAACAGCATGAGTACTCGTATTCTATATGACAACATCGATAATAACAATCATGATTGCGATAACAAACAATTACGTGTTGTATCTGCTTTGAATTTAAGACATTTTTTTTATTGAACGAATATTTCACAGAAAAAGAGCTCAACCATTTTCAATGTGTCAAGCATTATGACTGAAGCAATAACTGCAAAATTAAAAAAAACAAATTATTGGGTAGCAGCTGCAGCAATAGTGATAGTCATATTTGGTGCAATCTATTCGTTTGCTCAAGGTAAAAGCCACGTATCTGGTTTTTGGGGATACTGCTAACATAAATGATGATACTTTCCTACAGGGAGTAAAGAATGTGACTAAATCTATACCTAAAAATGAAACTTTAGTCGTTACAGGTGATACTGCTGTGATACAATATTTTACTGGTCATGGCCTAAGGAGGTCAAATCCATGTTCTTTGCAGTCGTAGGGACGATCTTCCTTCTCTTATTTTCTTGAATGAAATATGTAGGTAAGTGTGCTTTTATGCTACTTTTTATATAATTTAATACAAAAATATTCTTGATGACAACATGTGGACTAGAACAACAAAGGCAAGAAATAGGGATAAGAAGAAGAAGAAGAACAAGAAGAAGAAAAAAATACTTCTAGTAGATGATGCGCCTGACACTTGCATAGTTTACCAAATGGCGTTAGAAGATGCTGGCTATGAATGCATCTCATATACAGATCCCGTCAAAGTACTACGAGAATTCAGACCTCACCTTTATGATTTGATTTTACTTGATATCAAAATGCCGATGTTAAGTGGATTTGATCTTTGCAAAATAATAATAGAACTTGACACTACCGTTCATATTATATTTATAACCGCAGGAGGAGAAGGATATTATGAAGAGTTTAAAAGCCAGCACTTTCCAGAACTAGGTAAGATTAACTATATTCAAAAGCCAATTGGAAATGAAGAGCTAGTAAGGATAGTAGATACGATAATAGCAAATCCAATAATGGATTAAATCACTCAAATCGTTATCATCTGACTTTCCTATCTTATCGTTCGTGTTCATGTTATCATCATCATTTTTGTTGCCTGTAACGTAATAGATTAGCACAAAAAGGAACATATGTTGGCAATGATCATGACATGGGGAGATTTTTGATTGGTGCAGGTTTTGCTGTGCTTGCAACTAATAGTTCTTCTTCCAACGATTATCCCATAGGAACACGGGTTCCACCGTAAGACTCGTATTCATTTTAAAAGTTAAAACTACAAAAACATATACATTTTTGAACAAGTTATAGCACAATAAATATTGTAATTCAGCATGTTGGTAGTAGAACACTTACCGCTTGATGAAGATCTATATAGGAAAATTACACAGATGTCTTATTCGGAGCACGTGCCACTCCAAAAATTGATAAATGATATGCTCAAAAATACCTGAACGTTTATGCCTTGTCTAAAAAGATAGGTTATGTTCTTATTTCAAAAGACGTGCTAAATACTACTTTTGAGAACACGCCTGAAGATCAAGTAATTGAATTATCAAGAAAGATTGCGACAAGGTACAGAGAACAAGAGCAATACTTTTGCATGGAAAGCCAAGT
>JBKPMK010000522.1:0-3901 GCA_046732115.1 Thermoproteota archaeon | reverse complement strand
ATCAGCTACATCAAAAACCGAAACGAAAAGATTTTCACTCATTTCTGTTATTTTTTCTCATGCCAATTTCTTTTTTTATTTCTTCGACAGTGGGTATGCGGTCATTAGCATGCTTTTTAACTCGGGGAAGAGTGTGATATTATATCCCTTAACCAGAACTTGTGAGCCCTTTGGTTTTGGTGTTTCCAATTGTTGAATTTGTAAAGATTCATTTGGTTGTATTATCCGAGCTGCTTTCAATATCCAGTAAACTCCTCAACTTTTATTCTGTCTTTTGGAACCTTAAGATCATTTTGAATTATGTCTTGCATTGCTTTTATCATACCTGGAGGACCACATGTGTAAAATATTGAATTCTGTATTTCATCATCTGTTAAATGCTTGGTTAACTTATCTTTGTCTATTCGTCCTCTTTCTCCTGTCCATTGTTGCCCAATAGAAGAGGGGGTACCTTGAGTTTTTTGTTTTTCTTCTTCTTCTGTGATAGTATAAACAATTTTCAAATTTCTGTTTATATTTGCATATTCATCAAATTCCTTTTTAAATAAGGTATTTTCCTGATTCCTATTTGAATCAAACATCACAATTTTTATAGGTAATTGCTTATCTGTAGCGTACTTTATCATGCTTCTAAATGGAGTTACACCAATGCCACCGGAAAGAAATACTGCCGGCTTTGAATAATCATCATGTAAAACAAATTTTCCTTGAGGACCTCTTACTTTAACTATTGTGTCTTCTTCTAATGACGAAAGTCTTTTTTTGTAAGGTGTATCTCTAATTCTAGTAGTAATCATGATAAAGTCTTCTGTTGGAGACGAGGAAATTGTAAAATGTCTGATAGGTCCTTTCGAGTCGTTGTGAACTCCACCTATATCAAAGAAGGCATATTGTCCTGCTGTATAGTCTAAGAAGGAACTTTGTTTATCATCGCTCTCTCTTTCTTGCTGCTGTAGTTTCTGTTTCTTGCTAAATCTAAATGACATTACATCAGTAGCCTCGAACTTTTGCTTCTCTAATAGTGAAAGATCAAATTCAGAAGAAGGTCTAGAAGATGGTTGTTGTAGTTGTTGTAATTGTTGCTCTTTTTCTACAGCAGATGGACGTTTCTTAACCAGTATGCTATTGCCATCTACTTTTATTTCATAAGTGGGTTCTGATTCGCTTGCAGGAGGACCTCTCACTTCACCAGTTCTTACATCAAATCTGGATTGATGCCAAGGACATTCGACCTCGTAGCCCTCCAGTACACCATCAGCTAGAGGGCCACCTTCATGTGTGCATACATTACCAATTGCATAGTATTTTCCATCTACATTTGCAATACATACATCTTGGCCGTCAATTTGAACTTCTTTCATTTGCGATGTCTGAATGTCTTTTGTTTCAGCAACCTTAACAAAATCATACTCATTCTGGTCATTCATTATATGAACACCACATCATTACAATTTAGAATCGAAACCCTATAGGCCTTTGACTGCAGAAGAAGAAAAGAAGGTGATGATGTCGTGATAATACTTGTTTTAGAGAATTTGGCAGGAAATTGCTTTCCTATTCCATCTACAAGCGCATGTGATATCATGTTAGCCAACTTTCCTTTCGATACTATTCTTTACAATTACAATTTGCATGTGTACACGCACACATATAGATTATATATACTTTATCTACTATTAAGTATATACAATATAGAAATACTATATATATGTAATAACGGATAAAAAAACTGAATCTATGTCTAACTTTGTTGAGGACAAGCAAGCAAGCAAGACAAGCCTTTTTGTAGATACAAAGCAGAGGATCTTAAAAATACTGTTAGAAGGTCCAATGTCTTTAGGAGAGATTACAGGTAAACTGCAAATACAAAAGAGTGCTGTTAGAGTTCATCTAGAGTCCTTACAAGCAGAAAAAGCAGTTGAATCGCATTTTAAGATAGAACGCTTAGGAAGACCAAGGAAGATATACCAATTAACAGAAAATGGAAGAGAACTATTTCCTAGAAAGTATGATCTAGTATTATCATTATTACTTAAAAAAATTAGCGAAATAAATGGACAAGAACAGGCAAAGAAATTAGTTGAATCTGTTGCAGATGATATAGTGGCTAGTATAAAATATGAAATTGAAAAAAGTGGTAATTTGGACAATTTTGAAGAATCATTGAGAATATTGAACTCAGTCTCAAATCAAATGGGATTTGCTTCTTCTATCCGCAAAGAGGATGATAACAAGTTTTCTATCCAAAGCAAAAATTGTATTCTGCACAAAGTGGCGGTAAGCCATCAAAATATTATCTGTCATGGTCTTCATGATAGAATAATTAGTAGATCATTAAATGGTGACGGAAAAAGACTGGGTTTCAATGTTGAATTAAAGGAGTGCATTGCTCTAGGAGATAGCTTCTCTAGACATGAAGTTACAAATTAAGGTGATGTTATTGGTGAGTAATAGATATGAGAAATAGAAATAATTCTCTGAATATGTAATTGTTAGTGGACTTAAATATAGTTTATCTTAGGACAGTAATTTATTAAAAAAAGTAAAATTGTATTTTTGTTGCACATACCATTGATCATATGCACTTATTTGCAATCGACTTACGTACTATTCATTGGAAAATAAGTATTTGTTGCAAATGAGGTTCTGGATCTGTTAGTATTATAGATCTTCAAAATCTAAGGGTTATCAAAGAAATCAAAGTAGGTCCTGTGCCTCATAACATTGTATTCTTACCAGATGGGTCTAAAGCGTATGTAAGAGTTCAAGGAGGAGACAAAGTTGTTGTTATAGATACCAATACTCTACAAAAGGTAGCTGAAATTCAAGATAGCAAGGGACCTCATAATTTGGATATTGCAAACGACGGCAAATTGCTTTTTGTTGCAAATGCAGCTTCGAATGATGTTTCTGTTATTAACACAACTACTTTGAGTGTAACAAAAAAATACCTGTAAGCACAGGACACCATGGTATTGATCTTTCACCAGATAATAAACGAGTATATGTATCAGGAATTGGCTCAGACAAGGTAAATGTTATTGACGAAAACAAACAAGAACTTGTAAAGCAAATAACGGTGGGCAAGGGTCCACATGGAATACGTACAAGCTCCGATGGGAGGTATCTATATGTTGATGTGTCTACAGCTAACAATGTTGTTGTAATAGATATCTATATGTTGTTGTTAAACGAATTCCAACCGAATAATAGATATCTATATGTTGTTGTGGTGATGATTAATGCATATTCACATTCGGTCTTGGGATCTCTGTCTGACCAACCTTCCAATAAGGTCTTTACGGAATATAATCCCTTTTGTTACCTCCTTGTCAAAGCCAGTATTCCACCGATTATACCTAGTATAGAGCCAATTAAGAAACCGCCCATACCAAATGAGCTAACAATGGATGCTACCAATATTGGTATTCCCCACCTACCCGCACTTTCTGGCTTCCTATAAATTGAATATCCACCAATTATCAGAATTACCCCAGTGCCTGTTGAGATGACAGGAATAACTACTGCCGTTGCAGTCCACCACGTGAAGGACTGGAAGGGCGTCATCATAGTTCCAAAGCTGCCTCCCATCATTCCTCCAGTGCCAAATCTAGACATCATCATACCATAATGGCCTGACATACCTAGCATAGCCAGAGGCATTATTAAACCGCCTATAATTATCAATGATCCTGCAATTATTGATAATATTGAAGATGATGGTATTACCGTGTTGCTACTGCTTTTTGGAACATTTCCCATTTTTTTCTTGAGAATATTCACACGCTCAAAATATAGGTAGTAGGAATGCACTGTAGTGCATTGCAGAGAATTCCTTAGTCGACATAATTAAATAAAACCTGGAGAAAGGAATATGTCTTCACTCCTACTCCTTCCATTT
>JBKPMK010000521.1:0-13927 GCA_046732115.1 Thermoproteota archaeon | reverse complement strand
ACCATATTGCTTATTCATTTCGACTACCGGATCTACTTGCAATGCGTATAAACTTGCTGCAATTTTTTTTGGTTCGGTGCCGATGTCCGTAATCATAAACGCATCATTTAGAGTGTGAGCAGGATCGGCGGATATTACAATCGTCTTCTTGTTGATCTTGGCTAGCTTCACTGCGGTAGAACACGAAGTAACCGTCTTTCCCGTTCCCCCTTTACCAGTATAAATTATTAATCTCACGCATGAGCTTACGCTGTTGAATAATAAAGAGCTTGTTGAACAATAACCATTTACGATTATACCATCATAATCATAATCGTCTACCCAAAATCCAAATATAGGTAGATACATAACAAATACCATCACTCGCTCGCGGCTTTATACAAGGTATTTTCTGCTAGTTCTTTTATTGTTACTAGATAACAGTAACAGCTGTGAATATCGAACTGACAGAATTTACAGAAAAAATGGATTAGTCGATTTCTTTGAAAATGTCAACCATATACTTTATGTCCTGCTCTTCTACTAACGGGTGAACCGGTAAGGATAAGACATGTCGTGCACTCCATTCTGTTTTGGGAAGACTCTTTTTGTCATGTTGGTTAGTGGACACAGTCACTTCACGATAGTAGGGAGTTTCGTGAACAGGAGGATCATAGTAAATCGTTGCGCCTATTCCATGCTTTAGCATCTTCTGTTTGACTTTATCCCTCGTAATACTATCTTCAAATGCCACCGTGTAAAGATACCAGTTGAATTGTTTATCCTGGTTTTCTTCGGGGAATTTTATTTTTAATTCTTTTTTTCCGGTGTCAAGTAACGTTTCCGTCAGTAATTTGGCATTTCTTCTTCTTGATTCGAGCATTCTGTGCAGCTTTTTGGTTTGAACTTTTGCGATAGCAGCGCTCAATTCTGGTAACCTGAGGTTAAGGCCGAACATTCGAGTGTCATAACCGTCAAACATTCCGTGGTTTCTTATCATTTTCAGTTTTTCTGCCAGATTATCGATGTTTGTCGCTATTGCTCCTCCCTCGCCGCATGTCAATACTTTACTTGCATACATGCTAAAGCAGCCCATTAAACCTAGAGTTCCTGTCTGCTTCCCTTTGTATGTGGATCCTACTGATTGACAGGCATCTTCGATTACGGTTAATGAGTATGTATCAGCAAGCTCATTTATTTCATCTATTGCCGAAGGATGTCCGTAAAGATGGACGGGTATAACGGCTTTTGATTTACTGTTAATTTTGGACTTTAGGTCGAATATATCAACAGTGTAATCATCTAAATTTATGTCTACAAATATAGGTTTAGCACCCACGGCCAGTATAGAATTGGCGGTTGCGACAAATGTAAAGGAGGGAACCAAAATTTCATCGCCTTTCTTAATGTCTGCAGCGATTAGAGCCGCGTACAATGCAGATGTTCCGGAATTTACCGCTACCACGTGCTTCACTTTTAGGAAGTTGCGTAGTTCAGTTTCAAAATCTTGTACTCTCTTTCCACCATCTTTGGCCGCCGATGTCAGAACGTTGTCCTCTAAAACGTGCATTATCTCGGTCTTTTCTTCTGCATCCAACCAAGGCTTGTTTATCGGAACCATTTGCTGATATGTATCGACGGGCGTATATTATAACAAGCTTACGTAGATTATTATTAATGCGTTTTTTTGCTTACAAGTCAGTCTACACATATCAAAGTGTAAACGCACTATCAGGATTCGACGTATTTGATTCCATAATATTTGGCGTGGAAACCCAATTGAATATATAATAGAAGCTAGTCCTAATCAACCAGAGAGCAGATGTGGCAGAGTGGTCCTCTCAAATGGGCAAAGAGAACACAATAATGCGTCGGCCTTGAGTCCATGGCTGAAAGCAAGCCGATTCGCTCTCGGGCGATCAGGAGTTCGAATCTCCTCATCTGCGCTATTTTCTGGAGTCATTCTTGCCATGGTAAACTTTTGTTAGGATTCCTGTGCTGCTTGCTCCGCACTTTTTGACTATGCTCAGATTTTATTCTTCTGTCGAGTCTCGAGATCAGTTCTTTACACGCACTCGAGGCATCATATCCTACAGCCTTGGCATCGATCACACCCTTATTAGTGATCGTTCGAGCCCTGAGTGAATACTTGTGAGTTTTATGTTTATCGGCATATACTATTACCATCTGTACATTTTCCAATTTTCCTTGAATTTTTTTTAGGAATCTGCTAAACTGCTCTTCGATTTCCCTACGAATATTATCCTCATCGACGTGGGCGACGTGGATGGACGGCTCGGATCGTTTCGGCAGTATAAGCTCCAATGCATCCTTTGGGGTGATTATGCCAATAGGTCTACCGTTTCCTACGACGACAACTTCGTCCGTTGTTCTAAATTTTTCGGTTAATGCGTTTAGTCTCGTGCCCGCTTCCACTGACGATGGTTTCCTCATAATTTCCTTGACTTTAATATCCCTAATAGCTACCGCTGTCCCAATACCTGGTGATTTCGAGGCCCGCTCTCTAGGAACAGAAATAAGATTTGCGACATCTAGGGCTGCCACAATCCCAATCAGAATACCACTCGAGTTAATTACAGGAAGTCTGGATATATTATAGCGGCGCATCTTCGATAGTGCGTTGTTCAAAGTTGATTGATCTTCCACCACGATAGCGCCTGACATTATCTGATCAACCGTAGCATGACCAAAATCAGAGGTCAAAATCACGTCATTTTCACTAATAGTCCCATATAGCTTTCCATCACGGAATACTGGTAATACATGTTTTCCTGTTGTCATAAATAGTTCAACGCTTTTCTCAATCGTATCACTTACATTTAACGGAGGAGTTTTAGTAATGAAGTTTTTCAATTTCGAGCTGGGCATAGCGTTTACGGTAAGAAATTGCTTAGCATATACCATACCAAGAAAATTCCCGTTATCATCGACCAGCGACAAATGGCTAGTGTTATTTTCATACATAAGTTTTAAAGCTCTTGAAACAGTGTCCTCTGTATTAGCCGTTATCACTTTATCAGCTACAATTTCCAAGACTTTCATAATCCACGTTTGGAAGATTCATAACATGATATTAAAATCCTTCCTGCATATTCTATTAGAACTGTACCAGAGATCTATAAAAGTGAAATTTAAAGGTCTGTTTTTGAAGAGTATCTGCAACGACTAATAAAGCCAGTTTAGCTTCCATACGGGAAGTGGTGAAGCGTACATCGATTGGAAAGCGTGATAAGGAATGTCATGCTTAGACTAACGACGATAATGACAGAAGTAAAGAAACAAAAACCATTTCCTGAAGTACCAAAGGAGGCGATAGTAGAACCAGAGCAAGAAAGGTCTGAAATCACAGCACTGGCACCAGAACAGGTGGATAACAACGATGAAATTGAAGATGACCAAATGAAGTCCGCAGAAAATGATATGGACGGGGACGACAATCCTGATGTCGATCCAGAAGCCTAGCCTTTAAACGTCATGCGATTATGTTTTGGACACTTAGAAAACTTCACGACTGGTAATTATCAGCGATCGTTCCGAATTTAATAAATGTCATTTATCTAGCAATATGTGCTCCGAGACCACTTCTCTCGCAAGATCTTTAACGTTGTGCTATTGTTCCCCAAAAAGTAACTCGGGATAGGCATCCCCGACTGAAAATTTTTATACGATGTCGGTTAATTTATGATTATCTTGCATGAAGATTTGCTCTACTTGTAAAGGGACCGGTTTCATCCTCGCAGTTGAAGAGAGGGATTCCTCAAAGGTTTTCATCGAGGAATGTCCTGACTGTAATTGCTAGTTAACTCATGAAGTCTTGGTTAAGAATTTCAAACATTGTGTATGGTTATTTAGGTGTGTACTGTTGGAGATGAACCATATTACAGGTAGACTTGTTTGCAACAGAAATAAAATAACACGGCAAACTGCGGCCATTTTGTAATGGTATATGCATTACATTTCTATCTTGTCTCTATTATTTTGAATATATCAGTACGATGATTGTAACAAAATGTTCACTTGGTGTTAGAGTAAGTAATGTATTCTGAATCCAGAGTTGGAAATGATCAACGAATAATTTAAAGCTGCTATTATCGCTAACGTAAACGAGATCAACAACTGACCAAGCTGCATATATATACCTGGTAATATAAGCGGTCCGCTTTTAAGAATATGTATGCTTGATTTCACTAGCGAAAATTAATTATTGCTGGTAATTAGGAGTTAGTTCCTTCTTCAAATTTGTCGAAATGATCTCACTTAGATCAACCTTGGCACATGTATTTGGTATAGAATTTGTTGCAATTATTTCTTCGACACCTGCGGCTTTAATCTTATTGATAGCGTTTCCGATCAAGAGCGCGTGGGCACATAAAGCATATACCTTAGCACATTTGTGCTTCTTAAGTACTTGACAAGCTTTTGCGATGCTGCCGCCACTGGTTATCATATCGTCTAGGAGAATCACATCTCTTCCTTCCAAACTCATATCTAATCTTTCTTCTATTGACAATAGTCCTGTATTTCTATCACGGAATTTTCTAAGGGCGATCATATCAGTGTCAAAAATTCTGGCGAACTGTGTAGCTCGTTCTAGGCCGCCAATATCGGGGGACACGACGATCGGGCTATTGGTATCGAGCTTCTGTATAGCATAGCCGGCCAATATCGGTATCGAAGAAATATTTTGAGTGTCAATAGTAAAATGTGATAACGCAAATAAGCTATGCACATCCACCGTGATTAACTTATTAGCCCCCGCTGCCTCAAGCAAGCTTGCGACGAGTCGCATGCTGATCACCTCGCCTTTTACAAATTCCTTATCTTGTCGTGCATATGCCATATAGGGAACTACAGCACATATTTTATTTACGTTTGAGTCAGCGCATTTTTTCACCATCATCAATAATTGAATTAGGTGCCGGTCTGTAGGAGGATACGTTGACTGGACTATTACACAACATTCTTTTTCCATCTCACCGACTCTTAATTTGCTTTCGCCATCCTCAAAAATGCGGACATCGACTGTAACTAACTTGGCACCTAATTCTTTGGAGATCCTGTTCGCCAGATCAAATGATGATGGACCTGCAATTATAGAGACTCCTTTCAAGATACAGATATGTTGTTGGACTGACAGCAATCTTAAAAATGTTGGTGCGTGTCAACACCAGAATACGGAGAGGCCAATATAACTTTCAATCGAAATTATTATTTTTGTTTGGACCTGCTCATAGTGAACCTTGGTCTGAAGGTCTAAACTCAAGCAATTTCCAACTTTAGCCAAACTAATTCAAAAATTTAGGGATATTTCTTGAACAGGCTCTTTTACGCCCATTGTACGGATTATCTGTTCGAATTGTCTTTTTCCGCTGGAAACATACACTTCCAATCTACCGACTCCGCTCCTCTTTAATTTCCTACCAGATAACAAAAATCTCTTGACTTCTCTTGAAACGATTCTCGCAGGATCGACAAACTTCACGGTAGGAAGCAGATCACTTAGGTACCGCTTGACAAATGGGAGATGGGTGCTAGACAATGTCACGACATCTATTTTTCTATCAAGCTCATCTCCTATTATATGTGATATTACATCAAATGTCCTGCGCTCGTTCGTGAGGTATGTACCGTCTTCTACTAAATCGATCACAGGTGATACATTGATTTTAGTAACAAGAATGTCCTGTGGTACCTCCCTTCTAATCTGTTCTGTAAGAACCTTGCTCGAGATGCTCGCTTGGGTAGCCATTATAGCTATATGTTTTTTCTTTGTCAGTCTACAGGCTTCTTTAAGTGGCGGTTTTACGCCGATCAATGACACGCCTGTGTTTTTCTTGATTTCGTCTAATAGGTAAAGAGAGGGAGTAGTGGACGCAATGATTATAAGTTTAGGCTTATACCTTGTCAAATAATTTATAGTATTTGTTATAATTCCACGTAGTTCGTCATGTTGTTTTGTGCCGTATGGAAAATGAGATCTATCAGCAAAATATAGTAAGTTCTCGTGCGGTATCTCTCGCTTAAGCTCCCGTATAATTGACAATGAGCCCAAGCCAGAGTCAAACACACAAATAGGATTTGTGATCATTATAGGCTTACCTTTCATAAATACAAAGATGCTGTTATTATATGATTCACAATATGGTATTATGAGACTCTGGCTATAAATAAGCCTATTACTGCGCATTTCAATGTAACTTGCTATTGTCTTTATCTTATAGATTCGAATAGGCCGAGTCACTCATCCATACATATAAGGGCATAAGAGGATGTTTGAATGGCAGGGACTTCTGGTCGGTTCTGTTATAGCCTATCATGACCATCCGCCCTTGTAGGATTTCATGCATGTTACTGGTTAAATCGGATCCTTTAAGTGGACCATATACTTGGAAAAAAAAATCTTGGTCATAATATGCTGTGTGTCTGGCAAAACAGTCAGACAAAATCACGGGGTCGGAAAAAAATCGTTGGTCAACGTTGATCTCTTTGCTCCTCGTTTCTACGGTTATCTGCAGACCTCTATTGATGTAATTACTGCGCGCAAATTCTGTAATTCTATCAGCTTCATTGTTGCTAGAGTGCGCTTGTATGTCCATTGATATTTTCCTATATGTCTGGCCGGCTAAATCGATTACTTGTTTGTATTCATATTCTCCATTCACCTTCAATTTCCTGCCATAGAGGAAAAAGATACACATCAATTCATCGTCATAAATGAATGGGAAATTTAGCTTGCCATCTAAGAATCTTGAGATCCTTTCTGAAATGTTTTCCGGAAAAATCATGCCCATATAAGAGTCCGCTACTATGGCCACACTGGTTTCTAGTGTGATCACTTATATCAACAACACGTTTATACGTAGAATAATCATACATCAAGTCAAGGGTGTAATGAATTCATGGCCTCCGAGATAGATCACATGAAAACTGTTTATATTATTGTTCACGGACAACGTGATCTTTTTGATAGAGTACAAGAGAAACTGACTTCCAAAGGCTTTGAGAGATCTAGAATGCAAAAAGCAAGTCTTGATAAGGCGGGTAACGAAGGCGAATATGTAGCGATGGCTTGGCCACCGATGGATCCAAATGAAATTGTTGTTAGCCGTATAATTGGAACTGCTGCGAACGCAAATCTAAATACACCTCTTGGGGCTTGGGCATCCGTCGAGCAAAAGGAATTATATAAAATACCCCTAAAATCATAAGTTACTAGGGATTTCAAAGTACTTTCGAAGTTGTGCTTCTTTTATTCCTGTAAAGAGCACTGCTTCTATAAATTGGTCATAGTTAGAACCTTAACCATACATGTAAACTGTACATACCTATTTTCGTACTCGAACCAACCATAGCTCGTTTGAAGTATTAAGCTGTACTGTTCCTTTTGACTATTGTTAGAACATCCTCGTCGATGAGTGCATGGTCCAGTCCCACCTTTTGACCGCCAAACTTCGCACTTTTGCCCCATATATACGAGAACCTAAAGTCCCTCACCATACTTCGATGTATCTTATTGCAAACATCATGGATAGTACAACCTCTTCGCATGATCATTGGTTCTTTGTAATCTGTTTCTCCCCCCTTAGGTCTCATGTAGATCCTTATGAAATCTAATTTTTTGTAAATTGTATCCTTTAAGGCATCGATATTGATATTTGCATCTGCAGATATTGGAATAAATTTGTCCCCGATCTTTGATTGAATTTCTCTGACAAATCCTTGGTTTACAAGGTCTATTTTGTTTAGTACTACTAAAGAAGGGATGTATACTCTGTTGCCTGTCAGAACATCTATAAATTGTTCGTCTGTCAGCTCTGGCTCTCTTATAGTAATTCTGGCGTTATGTATACCATGTATACGTGAAATCTCTTTGACTAGCGATTCTGTTATCCTTGTCTTTACTTGCATATTCACCGAAACTCCTCCAGTAGTTGTTCTCTCTATTACAACGTCAGGAGGATTTTGATCTAATTTAATTCCTATATCTGAGAGTTCTTTTTTCAGTATCAATAGGTGTTGTGGTTGAAACACATCTAGAACAAGAAGGACTAGATCTGCGTTCCTTGCGACTGAAAGCACTCTCTTGCCGAGACCTTTTCCCTTGGCCGCTCCCTCTATAATTCCGGGCATATCAAGTATTTGTATTCTGGCCCCCTGATGAGATAATAGTCCCGGAACCGCTGTAAGCGTCGTAAAGTTATAAGAACCAACTCTTGACTTCGCATTTGTTAACCTATTAAGAAGAGTCGATTTCCCAACGCTGGGCAACCCTACAAATACTACTGTCGCGTCACCGGTTTTTCTAACGTCAAAACCTGAGTTACTTGCGCCAATAGATAATGTCTTGCCATGGGTATTTTCCTCCAATTCTCTTTTCAAACGTGCGATCTTTGCCTTGAGGAGGCCAATATGATGTTCAGTGGCCTTGTTTATTTGTGTTTTATCTATTTCATCTTGGATCGATTTTATCTTCTCGGGAATACCCATACCAGAACTGTGTAGCGAACAGAATATTTAGTTTGTCGTAAAGATTTTACCACCCTGCTAGGACAAGAAGGGTCTATTAAAAATAGACAGTACTATTCATGCTGAACTGTGAGCATTTAGCATTGTTCATATATGCAATATGATCATAGAACGATGCTTGAAATTTAGGACTAGTGTCAGTCCTGGCTGCCATCACTTCTTATGTTGTCCATCCTAAAACCTTTGCTGACTTTGCAGCCGCGTCATCAAGCGCTTGTTTTGGTTGTTTTATTCCGTAAAAGACCTCATCTAATGCCTGTCTTACATGGTCAGCAATGGCTTGATATTCTGGGATATTAGGTCTACCCCTTCCTGTAGGAATCATTGAGATCATATCGTCATAAAACGGAATAGACTTCCTAAGGTGATCAGCAAATGGGTTTGTATCTTGCCCTAGTGCTGTCTGTGTTGGAAGAAATCCTTGCTTGGCCAGCCAAGGGGATAATATTTCTGGTTTTAACATATTTTCAATTATTTCCCACGCTAGTTGCTTATGCAAAGAAGTAGCTGGAATGCTAACTTCCCATCCGCCCATCATTGTAGAGGTCTTAGTTTTATTATCAGGCACAGGGAACATTGGAATGAATCCTATGTTGTCAATCTGTTGCCTTGTTAGGTTGGACCATGTATTTGGCATCCAAGAGCCTTCTATCATTACAGCGAATTTCCTATTAGCAAATTCATCACCGAAGAAATGTTTTTTCTGAGGTTTTATACCTGCGTCAACCTGAGCTTTGATAAATTCCATAGCTTTAACTCCTGCTGAGCTGTTGTAGGCCGGAAACCAGTACGTCCCTTTTGTTGGATGTCCACTCTTTTGCTTAATAATGTCTCCACCAAGCATCCAAAGATATGGGTACCATACGTCGGGTGAATGACTAGCTCCGGTGAGGTGAACTCCTTCTATTCCTTGAGGCCTCAACGTACTATTGAGCTTCTTTGCAGCCGCAATATATCCTTCCCATGTTGTTAGCATATTCGGGTCAATATTAGCCTGATTTAAGAGGTCCTTCCAAAACCACATACCTCTTACATCAGTCTCAAACCAAATGCCAAAAATTTTGCCCTTATAGACCCCACCTGCCAGATTTGACTGATATAACTCGGGTGCCCTTCCCCATTTTTCGGTATAATTAGTAAGTTCTGTCAATAATCCCTTTTGAGCAGACTCGCCAAGCCAAATCTGATCTAAGAGTACAATATCAACATGTGTATGGTTGCTTATCCTCTTTAAAATTTCATCTTTTGTAGCATCGTGAGGCAGATCGTGGAGTTCGGTGTAGTTCAAATTAACACGAAGGTTCGGATGATTTGAGCTTAATTTGTCAATAGCGTCATTAAGTAGAGTTTTGCCCATATCTGCTTTGCCCAATCGGTTAAATAGGGCTGTGATAGTTACATTCTCTTTTTGGTTTGGGGAGGCATAAACGTACACAGAGCCCTTCTCGTTTGATTTCAGTTGGAATGAGAAACCTATCAGCGCAGTCAAACTTAATATCAAAACAGTCAGAACTGTGAAGTGGACAGTACTTTTCACTATTTTAACAGGAGAACGATAAGATGTAAACATTCCGTTCATCATAGTATTACCTGCTATTTCCTTTTCACCTCCTTTAAAACTTCTTGGAGATAACGTCTCATCTCGTCATAAGAATCTTCTAATTCCTTAGTTCTTCTTTTCACTTCCCTTCTTAGAATAATATTCCATTTGGACAGTAAAATTACTAATACTGCAATTGCAATGACGCTGGCACTGACTGACAGAAACACAATTTCAGTCCTTTGTGTAGAAAGAGCGCTGTTAATCTTCGAATAGATTTCTGAAGTCGGTGTAACAACCTGAATAAAAAATAGTGGTCTATTGTTAACATATGCAGGATACTGGGTAGTTAAAACTTCACCATTCCCATAATTATAAACCGCGACGCCTGACTCCCCAGACAGTAAATTTCGGGTCAGAGTATTCAAGACCTTATTGTTGTTGATAAATGTTTGTGCGTAATGCTCAAAAAAATTCTGCCCTACAAGCGTCTCGCTTGCACCGTTTGCCAACATAGTGCCGTTACTATCGTACACCACTAAGAACTTAGAATTGATATCTCGAACATTTCCATAATGCGCGAAAAAAGGTATGGTAGGTATTGATGTTACCAACATACCCATATATTCGCCGGAGTCACGATTTTTGATTGGGTAGGAGATAAATTCTCTGAATATCTGCTGTCTCTCGAAATCACCATGAGAGAACACAGGCAAAAGACTACTTTTCGTTTGTTTTACCCAATCTCTGAATGAGAAATCTTCACCCAGAAAAAATTCAGATGACGGTACAGATACTGTGTTTACCATAATATTGTCCTTGTCCAAGATAAATAGCCTATCTATTGTGAGATTGTGTGCATTATAGGAGTCGTCTAGTAGCATGGTCGTTTTATCTCCTCCTAGTTCACCTCGCTGCACAAAATATGAGTTTGCCAAACCATAAAGCATTGACATTACTAGGTTGATATCTGAACCTATGTGTAAGGCAATATCCTTTGTAGATTGAATCTGCAGCTGTTTTTGTTGTTCAAATACGCTTTTCTTGAGATCCTCTGCAGTACCATTTTGGATATAGAATAATAATCCATTGGAACATACGATAATTGAAATGATAGAAATAATGCCTATTTCTCTTTCCTTTCCTAAAAGTAGGCCCATACGTCTAGATACTACAAGCAGACGTATCTTAATATTTATTTTATGCATAGTCTTCAAAATCCTCAGGAAACGTCCTTTTTCCTGGTGTCATTGACTCATTGATGAAACATGTATAAAAGAACTAGGATTTTTTTTGTGTTATTGTTTCGAAAATGGGCTTGTAGTGTACAGTGCAATTATATTATTGCAGTTTTTGATGAATTCTTATGCATATTAGAAATTCGTATTTAGATAGAAAACTATCATATCTATCATACCAAATCCTTTTTTATATATTTATTAACAAAAAATTCTTACGGCTATGGGGAATTTACAATAGACAGTGACTGATTAAGGGACTGGAGGCCGAAGGCATGTAGCAAATACGCATCAAACCAACAGTGTATCTGCAGTGTTCACTAATGAATAGTAGGTTAGATCATTGTTCGTCAAGAAGTAATGTGTGTGTTTTGTATCCCAGTATTAAGGGGAAATATAGTACGACGTTACTCGAATAGAGAACTAGTATATAATATCATTGAATTACGCAATGCTCTTCCAAGATATCTTGAAGCTCACAGACGAAGCGGTCTATAATAGAATGGAGGGAATGGGATTCGAACCCATGACCACCTGCGTGTAAGGCAGGTATCCTAACCAGTCTAGACCACCCCTCCGTGCCAGTCACGACAATTTGAGGCTATCGATATTAATAGGTTGTTTGCCAAAGAGAGCCGACAATCAGCTTCTCTTGTTCAAAATTGATCTTTTATCATCAACCGGGATGAGCTGAATTGTTTCCGGCCTTTCATTCTAAGTGGACTCAAGTTTTATTAAATGCGTGCGCGTAACAAAATGAGATGTCAGCCGGTGCAGATACGCTCAGTATCTTGACTGAAAAACTAAAGAAGACAATTAATGAAATCCAGGATCGTTATGAATCATTTATTGATTCAAACCAGCTGTATAAGCAGGGAAAGATCAAGGAAAGAGATTTTTTTGCTTCCATAGGCGATTATCTTGTTGCGTCATCTGCAATGAATTTCATTACGGTGCAGACAATTTTCGAGATTAGGTCATTGGTAGAGAGAAAGGCATCAGCGCATAATGAACATGGTCAGCGTGAATCAGGTGTTTCTACAATGTCTCCGCATGGCATCACAGGTGGTAGCAAATTCGCAGTAACAAGTCAAGCACCTACAGCACCAGGACAATTTAGTATGCCTAAACCCCAACAACCGCCATCTGCGGTAACAGAGACTTCTGATCAACAAAGGACTGGAAATGGACAAGATAGTAGTGCTGTGAAAAATTGTACTATCTGCAAGAGAGCAATACCCAAGCAGGCAAAGTATTGCAGTCAATGCGGAAATGCGCAGTGATTAAACCTTAAAATCAAGAATGCAGCATATAGTCTTGCGGATGAAAGTTTTCAATGGTAGGGCTGCTACTGAGGAATACATGTCTACTCACTCCCTTACGTTTTCGACCCCAGAAATGACTTTGAAGAAATTTGTTTTTTGGCTAGGCGAGTTGGTGTCTAATCCTAAAACGAAGGAAAACGTCCCTAGGTTGATGCTTTATCTAGAAGATAGTGATTCTCGATCAAAACCCACTAAATTATCTGAGGTAATGCCAGACACTGATGATACGTTTAGGCCCTCCGGAGCAGTTACTGACATGTATGGGCAGCAAGATCATCGTAGCCAAATGATAAATGGCTCAATTACAGAAAACCATTCGCTCTCCAGCGATGCAGAACAAGCCCAAAACAAGTCCTGTATTCACTGTGGATCTGGACTCAAACCAAACTCGAAATTCTGCATAAGCTGCGGTGCAAAGCAACAAGTAAATTAAGACTAATTGATAACAATTTTTTATTTTTACTATGTCTAATAAAGGATAGATAGATGCGTCATTAATTTTCAGGCTTTAGACGTTATAGCATATATTCCGCCAGCACCATAGGCAATCGATATTAACACCCTCGATATCATAACTGCGATATCTTGGCGTGCCGCAAACATGACCGAATCTATCCCAATTGCGATGGGTATGGCTACTAAAGAAATCAAACCGACAACCATTTGCTCACGGTTATCTAATCCGCTATATTTCCTCATACACAAGTAAGTCGAGACATTACCTAGTCCAATACCAAGCAGAATTAAAAACTGATAAAAATGTATGAATATAGGGATAGTGATAAAAGGGCCAGCCCAACACAATCCATTAATTGTCTTCACTTTGGTAGGCCACTTTACGCTATTTTTCATTCTGATTCGAATAGACGAAATAGTACCTCTGGCTTTAGCAAAAAATATAATAAATGTAAACCCGAAGGTTGCAGTCCAAATTGCTATATAGTAGAAACTAGGCAGTCTTCTGATAAATGCAACTTCACTCAGAACAGAGCCGAAACCAATAGCCGTGGATACAGCCAAAAAAAGAAAGCCAAAAGCACGTCTTGTCTCATTTATGCCAGGAGTGTTATCCAATTATGACAGCTAGTTAATCTCCATAATATGTTTTTAACCTGTTGCGACTACTTTAAGTTCCTATTAGGCATTCCAAAAAAGACTATGGTTATAAGAACCATACAGTATATTAACAAGCAAATCAAAGATTATAAGCTCTATAGCTTGATATAGCGAATATCTCTTGTCAGCAGAAGAGCCGGTGGTCTGTATCCTTAGCGGGGGTTTAGACTCAGTTTGTACAG
>JBKPMK010000520.1:0-3194 GCA_046732115.1 Thermoproteota archaeon | reverse complement strand
CCGGTTCTGCAAAAGGTCCATTTCATGGATGTAGACAAGGTTCAGAAGCCTTTAAACAAACTCACCACAGATGCATACATAGGGATTAAGCAAGATTAAGTGTCAAGGACACGAAGTTAACTATGATGCCAACGTAAAAAGCAACTCTATTTTTTCTTTTTTACATGGTCTTTTTGAAATAGATGATTTATAAGAATCCTTTACATTGAAACCATATGCTGCCCCCGAATAACAATAAGACAACTTCTTCACGTAGAGCAGACAACATGGTATCGGATTGAACCACATAAAATGAACTATGTCCTATTAAGTAAATAAGACATAGTATACAAAATTTGCATTTCCACTATGAATATTTTGAATATGTCTTTTAACACTAGATTTTCTTGATGAATACATTCCGCAATTAGCACGTGGTTTCCTCAATTATTTTCATCTTCTTTTGTGTATACGAAATGACACGGTGCTACACGGTGAAGCATCAGCTTCAGTAAAGGCGTAGGCAGGTTGACATTATTGGGATAATCATTATCTTCAAAAATGGTATCACTGGGGATATTGGTCGTATTTTTTAATGCTTCTTCTTTTACTATCTTTTCAAGTGATTGTATTACAATATTTTTGATGGTAGGATAATCAAATTCTCTATCAATATTGTAAATGTTATTTTTGAACATTTCTTATGTTGCTTTTTTTATTTGTACAATACATAGCTTTAACTCTTATTTATGGACAATATCATGGTTTTTGATGTTCTTAGCTTGCCGTCACTCCCCGCGGTGTATCATTGCTTTTAATGACATTCTTATTTCGCAAGTCTGTCCCCCATGGTTTGCAAAAATATATGTGAAAGGATACAATCAGAGGCATAAGCAATTATTCTTTAGGTCAGAAATATTGTAGAAGGTGTGAGTCTAAGTAGTAACGATTCAGTGGGCAATAATATTCGTCATATGCTTCGCGAGCTGCTGCTCATGCTGAATGGATTGATACAGAATATTGTAATGTGAAAAAGCCTCCTGAATCAGTATAGGTCTTTAACTGCTCTGCAGTAGTAACAGCAGTACCAAAGTGTATAGTAGCGCCATTAATCGCTATTATTATCATTATTATCAAAGTCGTCAAGGTCATAAGAATAAGTGATGTCTTCATTCCAAGTATAGTTCGTATGACCATATATACTCACACGCTAGAAAATACAAAATTGTCATTTCGGAGTTTCTCTAGGAAGCCTGCAAGTTTATCAAAATTTACAGTGTATCTGCAGTCCAGATCAGGATTTAATCTTTGATCCGACCTGACACCAATTGATACGTCTGCTTTGCTAAATGCAGGGTTATCATTCTCAGAATCGCCAAGATACATTATCCTATGTTCCTTTCTTTCACTATTTGTTATCAGAGATAGAATACTCTCGTATGCTATTCCCTTGTCGCATTTAGCGGCGTAAATATCAATGAAAGGATGTGTAGCATAGGTCTGGACATGAACACCATCAGGCCTATCCTGTCGCTTTTCACTTATTGTCTTCCTTAACTGTGGCTCCGACTTGACTTTAAACGACTCCCAATCATCAATATTTCTCCAGTCCACTGTTATGCCTGCTAACATTTTCTTGTCGACAGTGAACTTGCGCTCAATAGATACTTTATCAAAGAGTGAAGGAATTTCTTCTGCTAATTGAGACAGCAATTCAGAGTTACGGTTTAGCGTAGTATAATCAGTAGAAAGATAACTATTCTGAATACACCTAAATTCTTGACATTCCTTGGAATCCATTGATGTAAGCATTGTTCTTGTATGCCGCCTTAGGACCAAAGTTTCAATACCTAAAATAGAAGAAATGATGTTGGCAAACCTTGCTTTATTGTGAAGGAAATTAAAATCTTTACTAGATACAATGCAAACTGGAATCTTCTCTGCGATATCCCACAGAATATTCTCTAATTCTTTTGGTATGTTATTTTCTTTGCTCCTAATAGAAGACGTTGGACACAAAGTTCCGTCATAGTCCGACAGTATGCCAGATATCCGCATAACACTTTTACATCAATTTCATTTATGTTCTTTCATCTTTCGATAGCCTAATTTATTATTAATATAACTGCCATATTGGTTATAGATTATCATACTCTTGTCAGATACGTTGTCATCTATGGAATACTATTATAGCATCTACTATATGGGTCCATTTCGATTCCAATTCCAAATGACGGGCATCTGCTACGAATCTAAAAATAGTAATATGTTCATTTTATGATTTGGCACTCCTTGACATTAGAATGCCAAAGATGAATGGATTTGAATTATTTAATGAGATTAGAAAAATAATTGACAAGATGAAAGTATGTTTCATTACAGCATTTGATCTACAAAATGCGTAGAGCAAAGATTTGAAGGCCACGTTGACATCAATATTAAAGAGTAATAAAGAAAAACATTCTCCTCGTGTTATTCAAAAACCAATCACTATAGATGATTTCGTAAAAATGATAAAAGCAGATATGCACTCACTCCAAGGCCCGTATTCTTTAAAGCAGACGTATTTCTTAATGTGTGGATCATGCTTTTGGTGTGCTTCTGCTTTAAGTCTGCGTCCGATAAGGAATGAAATAATTCCTAAATGTCCTATGTGTGATGGCAATAAAATAAGCATAATTCCGATTAAGAAGCCAATAATTTAAGATCACATTGCCAATCCGTACGTTGAGAAGATCTATTATTATTATTCATCTGCAAAATTATTACCATATACAGAACTAAACCTTTTGAACATCATTGCGCAATCAGCAGTATCGAAAGTATAGGATGTTCCATCAATTTGCTCTACCATTATATGATTTTGGTTGCCGTCAGGCTCATCGCTAATTGCTGCCATCTTTCCACACATCGCACATTTGGCAGATGCTTCCTCTATATTTATCGAAGCAACAAAAGCGTACTCGAGCCTGCTTCTTCAGCTGGACTGCTACTACTATTCTTCAGAGAAAATAGTATTTGGCATAAGCAATTATTCTTTAGGTCAGAAATATTGCAGAAGATGTGAGATTTATTTATATCATGACGGTGTATTTTGTCCATGTTGTGGAGCTCAGTTGAGAACTATACCACATAATAAAAAAAGGATAGGTTGATAGTTAATGGTTCACTCTTCCAACACAGTTATCCTAAATAACGAAATCAAATCATGGGAG
>JBKPMK010000519.1:0-3198 GCA_046732115.1 Thermoproteota archaeon | reverse complement strand
TACAACAGCAGTACAACTAGAACAAGATACATAGCACTACGTATTCAAATAGATAAAATAGCAAATGATGCAGACCTAACACGAGTATTTCGAATAGCAGTACGAAATTCAAATGTCGACCAAATAGAGGTTTTTGGCGGCGGACTTGAAGGATTAGAACAGATATTTGATTATACACAATGGCTAAGCACTAAAAGACACCAACATAGAATGACTGCCGGTTCATTAGGTGACTATTTGAAGAGGCATGGTGGAATGGGATATGCTAGCTGGAATAATATTGTCCGAAGTAGCAATGGTCAAGTCAGCTATGATGATGATAATATTCAGTGGGAAGAGCCAATAATTTTTAGGTTCAACGGCACCGAATATAGGGTATTTGTATATTATGATAGATACAGAGGAATCCCAGAATCAGTTATAAAATATGCAGGTAAATCTGATGCCATAGATTATACAGAAGTAGAATGTGCATTACCAGTATCTCGAATTAACTGCAATGGCAATAATAGAGATGTAGTACCGCTGTTCGATAAACTGCTCAAGTACTATACTTTGTATAAAATTCCAAAATCAGAAATCAAGTTTTCGCTGGACATGCACTACGATAACCACCTTATCAAAGAGGAGGATGATTAGCAGCTATGTCTACTACGCATCATCAGAAATTCCGTTATCTAGATAGTGTATGGCGTTCAACTTTCTCAGAATTTCGAGATTACATAAATGGTATTACAGACAAATCAATCACAATACAGGATGCATTAGATACAATCAGAGAAGTCAAGTGCTTACCAAAGAAGTATTATCTTAATAGTGAAGGAAATAATAATAAAACAATAACAGTCCAAGAAATTGCACACAATAACAAGCAAATTGCAGAGTTATTTGATGCATTAAGAAAAGGAATGCAGCCAGAATCTCCTAACTTACCATTTAAGGTAAAGGATAGAGAAAAACAACTTTTAGAGCAGCTAGCAAAATACAAGAAAGGTAGAATTGATTTAGCAAATGCACATGCAAAAGTAGTAGTTGGACATTTTCCATCACTACGCATTGGTGAAAAAACTGAAGTTGGCATTAATGAAAGGTCATTTTACTTTTGGATTGAAGCAGCTATTGCACCATTAAGTGATTTAACTTCAAATAACGATGCTGGCAAACTGGAATTCATAGGCTGCATTAATGGAACACCGTCACTAGATGGCGGAATCTCATATTTTGAGAATGGAGATTATCTCTGGGCCAATAAAGCAGGAAACTATATCCGTGCTACTGGCATGCGTGAATTGTTAGCAGCCTGTGGATTTTCAACACACATAAATTTCTCTCAGAGAAGAAAAGCATCAATACTATTTCTAAACCTGCAAACACCATGTGCTGAATGGCAAGGCTCAGCCGGTAAGACACACATCAATTTATAACCATATCAAAAACAGATTGCTGAAACTATATCAAAGCTAGCGTACAAGATACCATCATTACATGGAAAACGTATACGTACAGTTTGGGATACTGGTCTTGGTGGAATTTACAAACCATTCCTTGTAGATTTTCTAAAAAATAGACATAAACAAATCACCATAAATCCTTCAGATGCTATTAAAGATAGACTTACACAATCTGGTGTCTGGTATAGAGTAAGACCTAAAATGATTGCTGCAGGCTTTAAACCAAGAAATAAAGGTGCAGATGGTAAAGGACGGGAAGTATATGACTGGAACTCAGTCAGGAAGGGCTTTACAAGCAGCATTAATGAAATCATAAAAGAATTATGGCCTGATGGAAGCGTAACAAGGGAGTCTTTAGGAATTGTTGCAAAAGCTAGAGCCATGTTATACATCAATGACCAGGTATATCCTGTTAGCTTTGATAGTAAAGAGGAACTTGCTAGACTAAAAATAACGGATATGATTATTGTTGAAAAAGAGGGTGTAACTGACGTTTTACTTGATGCAGCACAAAAGTATCGTATTGCACTAGTTGCAACTGCTGGACACTTTACAGAATATGTGAGAGATTTGATTAGATTAGCTTCAGAAGTTGGATGCATTAATGTTTCTGTTCTGACTGACTATGATATTGATGGAATAAACATGTGGCGAAATGCTAATGAAAAAATGAATATCAATATCAAAAGAATTGGTATTACTCAAGACGTAGTAAAATGGCTACAGGAAAATGGTTATGCTGATATACGGTTAGAGGATGTAGAAGAGGAATATGCACCAAATCCCAAGTTGTTCAGAAGTCAAGATGATTTGTATTTACAAACAAAGCGCATAGAATTAGATTCAATAATCCAAAAAGTCGGACCTGAGGCATCTTGGAAGTACATAGTTCATCGGCTAGAAGCTCAATTTCCTGGTCCACGAGATTATAGAGAGATTGTACCAGAACCAAAACCAGAGGATTACTATCCAGACGAAATAAATGACCATCTTGAGTACATTGCAAAATGCGTAAAACAAGTCTACACTCCAAAGTGGAGAGAGATTAAAGAATCACAACTTAAAGAAGTAAAAGGATTACTGCGTGTTGATGACAAGAAAGCTGAAATTGATGAAAGCTTAAGACACATAGTACAAGAAGAGGATAAAAGCATCCAAAAAATCATTGCAAAATTAGAAGAGTTAAGAGAATTCATAGAATTGTCAGAATTAAATGAGGAAGAAGAGAAAGACTAGGAAGACAAATCAACGCATGCATGAAAAACTTCAACTCACTCCTCCCTTCCTTTCACACTAGACATGTTTGTTTGTCACATGTCTATACATTGTTGGAAGTATGAGTAATACATAAAGCAAGAGCCGGGAAAACTGCCGCTAGACTATAACAATTGGCTGCATATACGTTTTCAGCTAAGCTTGAATTTTATAGCTAATTTTGCTTACGAGTTTTTCAGATTTTCTAGATTTTTCAATGCAGTAAAAATCTATAGTTTACTTCTCATGTAAAAAATGCCAACTAAACAAATTAGTAAATACTAGTTTAAAAAGAAATACAATACAGGTAAGCAAATAAAGCAAGAATGATTAATCATAGTTTGTTTTGAGTTGAACTAGTCCCGGTCCTCTATTTTCATTTTGAACCATAACTTGCATGCTGCTATACGGATATTGATAGAAAGCATTGTATGTTTGACTAGTCGTAGGAGCCACTGTAATATATGCTACTGAACGAGTAATTGAATAAAGA
>JBKPMK010000518.1:0-3744 GCA_046732115.1 Thermoproteota archaeon | reverse complement strand
CATTAGTGGAAATGTTTTTTAATATGATAACTATGCTAAAAGAAATCACCATAGAAATCAAAATCGTCGCTATGGGATGAATACTAGTTGTTAAATCAATTATGTAGCTCGCAACGATACCTACACTAATGGACATGGCAGAAACGCCAACGTACTTGGCTGTCCTTCTTTCAGACCACACCAATGACAGTAGGGATGAACTGACAAAAGCGGTGAGTGTAGAGAATGCAGCTCCCAGCGCACCATAATGAGGAACTAGGAAGACAAATGTTATAAGAAAGGCTACTATTTCCACCAGTCCAATCGAGATTAGTCTTGCATTCATTTGCAGATTATTGAATTTTGATATGAAATTCATTGTAATTGAAAAAGGCAAGATCGCAATAGACAGAACTAGCAATATAGGCTCTCCTGGTACGTATTGCGTCCCAATGATAGACAGTATGAATTTAGGTGAGGAAATTACAGCTGCAATCATAGGTACACTTAAGCTCATACTAATTCGTGAGCTAGCAGATGATAGATCTGTTCTCAAGGCGGCAGAAATTGGAATAACCACGTAAGCCATACTTGAAGCTAGACTGCCTATGGCCACAATGCTAACCATTAGAGCAATATAGAAAATGCCGACATCAGAACTACTTACGCCAAACGAACCTAGAAGCACAACGCTAAGACTAAGAATGAGCGTCCTAGAAAATTTTGATGGTGTATTGATTAGCCCATCTTTAATGATTGCCTTGACATAATTTATATTTCCCACTCCATATCCAAATTTCCTCCTTCTTCTTGTGACAAATATAGTAGCACTCACTATTACAAGATTTTGGAGTAAAAAGGAAATAAGCATCCCTGACGCTCCCATGCCTGACAAAACCAAGATATAGCCTGAAGCAAACTTTACTCCAGTTCCTATGATATCAATTATAAATACACTCTTTACATCAGAGATGCCAAGTAGTGCAAAGCGTGAAACAAAGCTTAATGAAGAAAGAAGCAGTATTATAACAGCTATTAGAGTAAACTGATCCGACAGACCGTGTAACGAATGTTGAAAATAGGTACTGATAATATAAGGCACAATAGGCACTGTAGCCATTGTGATAACCATTTCTATAATGAACGCTGTTACTAGAATTTGATGTGGCTGGGTAGATGATCTCTTCAAGATAGGATATTCAAGGCCTAGTTGCGTTAGAATGGAAATTAATGTAACAAGGCTGTATATTGCGGTAACCTGGCCTACCTCAAATGGGCTAATCCTAGAAACTATTACCAGCCAATAAATCCATCCCCCTACTGCAACTAGCAAATGATCAAGGAAAAGTAAGGTTCCCTGAGCCCCAAATCTGCTTATAGACTCAATCTCATTTTGTGGTTCTATAACATCATTGGAGTCTGCGCTCATCTAATTCGTTCAACCAAATACAAAAAATATTTGTTATTATTATTTGCTCTTTATTTGAATAGTTTTTCTTGTCGTCCTTCTATCTTTTCCCGTTCTGCTTCTTCTTCTTTTCTTCTTGTTCTTGTTCTTTGTGCATATGGAGAGAGCAATAGTTGTCTCTCATACCACCGCCTTATCCTGTGTCTGTATGAAATGGCTGTTATGTCTAAGAGCATTTTAGCGATGTCTTGGATCCTAAAACCATGATCAAGATTTATCTCAATTGGCAGTTCTCTTATATTCAAGTGCATAGCAGTAGCAATAGTCAGCAATTCAACGTCAAATGCATATCTTTTGACTAGCATTACACCAAAAATCATTCGTAATGCAGCCCCATTTCCAGCTTTCAAACCTGATTGTGTATCTTTTATTTTTATTCCCACAAACAATCGTACTAAGAGATTAAAGATTCTGCTAAGGAAGATTCTAGATGTTGGTGCATTTACTTTAGATTGTGGATGCCTTTTAGATGCTATGACCAGGTCGCAATTCTTAAGCTCGTCAATGTATTCTTTAATTTTATCATGGGAGATATCAAAATCTCCGTCTACAAATATTATTATGCTACCTGATGCTTGCATAACCCCTGTTTTGACTGCGTGACCTTTTCCTCTGTTTGGTGTATAGGAAATAATCTTTATACGTGAATCTAACAATTCCTCCTTTTGAATGACGTTTAAGGTATTATCATAACTGCCGTCATTTACTACAACTATTTCATAACTCTGCGTAGTTGAATTGAGAACTTCTTTAATTTTTATCAGCAAAGAGGAGATTTCCATTTCTTGATTATGAACAGGTATGACAACTGAAATTTGAGCCTGTGATTTGTTCTTACTGACATTGTCTACAATAGGATGCATTGATTCTGAAAGAGTTTGGCCCTTTAGATCAAATTTATCCATGCAAAGAATCCATCCCTTTAATCCGTTGTGAACTGGGCATCCAACACAAAACACAAAACACATCCACTGTGTTCCATTGCGGCTTTTGCAGATAATATGCGTGCATCTCCCCTTGTGTGTCTTCTTCTACGTGTATAGACAAAGTGAATCAGATAAAAAGATGATGTTTGACTAGAATCTGTTCTTTGGCCTTGTTATTGTCGTTGTATTGGACTTTGGTTTTCGTTTCTGTATTAAATTCACCGGCTACTTCTAACATATACAGAGAAAATGGAAGAGCAGCCAGAGTATAGCTACAACGCACTTTTTTAAGCCAGCACTGGAAAGGAAAGAATGTTTGCAGTAGCGACTTTGCGGACATTATTAACACAATAATATCAAACACGAGGAAAGAACGTTCATCTTGTATAAATAGAGTTCGACTTGCTTACATATAATATACTCTATCTGGTAAATCCTTCCTCTTTTCTTTTTTCTTTTCTAGTTCTGAGCTAGTATAGTAGGATTTGTAAATTGTGAAAATATAGAGTTGTAAATATTTATTTCCATTTCCATGCCACCAAATTGCTATTTGCAGCCTTATCAATCTGATTCTGGTACATGACTACTATGTTATTAAGAAAAGCCAGCTTCCCTGTTGCATTTGATCCAAAAAATGCTGCGCCGTTGCCTTTTATCGTCCCATCAGAAGCCGGTTGCCCAATTTCCTGAAACGTATAAGTTGCTTTTTCTGAACTATTATTAACATTTACTATTTCTGCACTTCCTTGTATGTAGTTGACTCCCCCAGACCTTGGAATAATCGTGGCTTTGCCGGTGTCTTTGAAATTTACGTTATTTGCAGTTCCGTTACCTGAGAAAGATATCTCAGTTGCGTTTGCTCCATTTACTTTCACTGTCTTTTGATTGGTAGGTTTGTCGTTTTGCTTATAGAATGGTTCTCCTATAGTGATACTTGTTATATTAGGTGTAGCTGAACTAGTAGCAGCAGAACCACCATCAGAATTTTGTATTGTTGTAGTACAATTGTTATCGGTACATGTTGTCATTATACACTTGCCGTTAGTGCAATTTGATTGAGTAGACTTGTTTGCCCCACTTATCGATGATTGCGTTGTCGTTTGTTGATTGGTTGTGCTTGTTGATGGTTGTTGAACGATTCCGCCTTGTGTTTGATTAAATGATTTATTAATTGCTTCTGACACCTTTTCCTTTATAATATTTGATAGCGAGCTGGCTAGATCATTGGTTGATGCACTTGCTTCCTGCTGCATTATAATATTATTTGATGCAATAGTGCCATTAACAGCAAAAATAGCAAGAACTGCCAATAACCCAAAAAGCAGTGTATTAACCTTGGTATTTTTTGGTAATTTTCCAACTGCTAAAATC
>JBKPMK010000517.1:0-4396 GCA_046732115.1 Thermoproteota archaeon | reverse complement strand
AATTACATCTTCAGGAGCCTTTAGAAGGTTTACATTAAGATTGATTGAACCTTCCTTTGTCATACTGCCCCATCTCCTTTTAGGTTCTTTACGACAATCCTTCGCGCCTTGACCCCGAGTATTTCTGAATATTCATCCATTATGTGTTTGAATAACGATTTCGCCTTGTTCATCAACCAATCTTCGTATAGTTTTTTGATCTTGGCTGGGGATGTTTTTGATGATTTTATTTCAATTATAAATTCTCTATCACAGAATTTTGTTTTATATTCTGATTGATTATTTATTATTCTTAAAGGATAATTCCTTCCAAGATAAGGCAGAGTTGAACCGTCTTCATATGTAGGTTTTATGATTTGCGAGGTTGTTCGTTTTTCAATCACCACTACGTAAACCATGGATAATGCCTCTGGCTGTTTCACAGGTCACCGGATCAGCTAGCGCAGTACAGCCTGCTCTAAGAAGCGGGTTATCTTCAAAATGCTTTCCACTTCCAGAACTTCCTCCTCCTCGGCTTCCACCGCATGCGCCAAATCCTGCATTATATCCACTCATAAATTCTTGTGTATGTTCGCTTGGTCCTTTATCTGGTTGGTTAATGTACTTATCATTTGCATTCGATATTTTTGCATCATCACATCCATGGCCATAGCCAGCGCTATACGGGTAGCAGTTGCTAGCTGTGAAGTTGGAATTGTTACTAGTATTGTCAATATAGTTGTAACAATTACAAGCTTAGTCCAGTTTGAGCTATATATTATGAACAAATCCCCCCATATTATCAAATAATAATTTTATATGTATATCAAAATATTGTAGAATCACAATCTGTATACTAATCTCAGAAAGTAATCCAGTTTCTTTTCTTTATCAAATCTTGTTTCACTTGCTGAAACTCATCTTCTGAAATTATTCCTTTCTCTTTGAGATTAGCTAATTTAATTAGCTCATCGGCAATCGATGATTGTTGTTGTGGCTGCTGCTCTCTATGATGATATACTTCTCTATCTTTATACATTCCATTTCTTATTACCTCTAACAAATCCTCCGCCTTGTTTTTGGGAATTGCAGTTATTATTCCCTCTTCATCTGCTAGGTCACTGTTGTTTCCATAGCCTTCCATCATTTTGTCTAGCTTACCTCTACGACCTGAATTAATGAGCCCTGGAGCTTTGAATATAATATTAGATGAAAACACACCCTTATCGATTCTAACACTACTGATCATATCGTATGGTATATCAACTACGTTTTCTCGTAATCTAAGCATACTTGGGTCTTTTATGATTATTCTTCTATCCGTACCAAATACAATGTTAGGAGTAAAAGCAGAACCACCTGGTTTTAGTCTGGATTGTCTGGCTACAACAAATACTTCCTCATTTGGATTTAGCATCTCATCTACTTCCTTGATTTCAGCCAGATCTTCTTTATCTGCTATATCAGTAGTAAAGGACTGATGCTGTTCTTTCCTAACAAATGGAGGCATTTGTCGATATCTGATAAAGAAATTGATATTTAAGAAATTCGGGGCAGCATCTTTAAGGCTTATATAATGGCATAAATCATACTATCGACTAATATAGGCGCTGATTGTAGTTATTTACTTTTCAATGTAATATAGTTACGTTGTTGGCATAATTGTGTTACATAAGTGATTATAATCGCAACATTGACATATTCTATATGGAGCCAAAGATTGCTCATATTATAAAAGCTATTTCTGATGTCAAATCTTTAGAACTATTTAGAATTGTTGCGCTCACAAAACTAGATACTGACATTCTCATAAGCAAAACAAAGCTTACCCGCAAGCAGTACTATTCAAGAATGTCCAGCTTGAGTGAGGCAGATTTGGTAAAAAGAAAAAATGGAAAATATACATTGACTACATTTGGCAAGGTAATCTATGATAGCATAGCAACGATGGAAAATGTAATCAATTACTACTGGAAACTCAAGGGAATTGATTCTCTTGAGATATTAAAAGATGTTCCAGCAGAGGAACGCAAAAAGATCCTAGATAACTTAATAGGCGACGAACATATCATGGCCGTTCTTGAGTCTAATTTTCAAACTAACGCTGATACACCAATCAGAAATATTGGTGCCATAATCGCTGGGAGAACCTAATGCAGACATCATCATTATCATTAGCAAATGCCCAAGGTTCATCGCATGAAGATCATATAATGACAAAGCAGCAATATCGAGTCATAATAGTAGATGATGAACCTGATATCATGGTATCATTAAAGATAGTTTTAGAGAGTAATGGTTTTAAGATACAAGCCTTTACTGACCCCCATTTTAGCATTGACGAATTTTACTGCAGGTTCTTATGATTTGGCTCTCCTGGATATACGAATGCCTAAAATAACGGGTCTTGGCCTATATAAGGAATTAATCGAGATAGATAACAAAATCAAGGTATGTTTCTTATCTGCTATTTCAAACTATCAGGAATTTGTAAAATACTTTCCCACAATAAATGAAAGTCAGGTAGTTGTAAAGCCTGTTGACAATCAAACCTTGATACGGAAGATAAATGAGATCAAGGTATTATAATACAAGCAGATCCTATATTACAAATTCGGGGCAGCATTTCTATACAAGACAACACATTCAATAATTTCCTTTGGTACTATTAGCATGATAAGATTCTTTTTATTATACTTGTGCTGCTGATTCTTCCTATTGTCTCCCCGAAATACTATTGGTTGATCGTATATAGAGAAGAAATACTAAAGGTAAAAAGTGGAGATTATGGATCTATCTATCGTAACTAGCAAGTATTTAAGGAATTCGGGGAGGAACATAAGATGATCTACAAATTTCTGCCCAAGCCGGCAGTGCCTCCTCACTTCTGTGAGCTATCTATGTTTAAACCATCAGCTGCAAATATTCCATAATCATACTTTGCTTTTGATATAGCAGAATCTGCAATCGTTGCAGTTTTGCTTTGAATGACAGATTCTTTTATTATAAGTTTGAGTGCTTCTGCGCCTTTGGTTATTTGCCTTACAAGATACTGTTGCCTCCCCTGATCTGTTACACCATTTTCGCTTTCCATATCAATTCTAAATAATCCAAACTTTGCTTCACGTCTATAGGATTCTTGCCATTCATAGTTATCCATCAACGACCAATGTAAGTATCCTATAACGTTTGCACCATTATCGATTGCTCTTTTGATTTGCTGAATATGTGCTACAATAAATGGGGCACGATATTTGTCATCCTTATCAGCGATACCATTTTCAGTGACCAAAATTGGTTTAGCATATTTGTCCTTTAGCCACATAATCAGTTGATATATTCCCTGAGGATATATTCCCCATCCCAGATCATTTAGTATGCCGTAAGAACTAGATGAAGATTTTTTACGGTTCCTTGTCTTTTCATTTATATCATTGATGAATGCCCCTCCAATAAATCTGGCTGAGGATAGAGCAACTACAATACTATGGTATAGATGTATGCGACGATAATAGTTGAGACCTATAAAATCAACTTTATTTTTCCAATTATCATGAATAATAAAATTCTTGCTAGTTTTATCATGGATCCTGAGAGTATTCAAATAATTTAGATCTTCTTCACCATTAACTACAGCATTAAGAAAGTAATAATTCAAAAAGTAAGAAGCATTCTTAGCTGCTTGATTATTGTTATTCATTCTTGCTGCTATGATATTATTAGGCTTGGCTGGAACAATAAACATCATTAAATGCCCAAAACCAACTCTTTTTGAAATACCATCTCCATCAGCATCAACATCGTCTAATTCTGTGATCTTATCGTATGCTTGGATATGAGCTTCAATAAGATTATGCAGTGCTACTTTAGCTCTTCTGCCATCAAGAAAAAAACCAGGGGGAGATAATGCAGCAATATACCCTAAACCCACAATGGAAGCTACAGGTTCATTTATTGTAATCCAGTAGTCAACTTGATCTTTTAGTTCAACAACCATCCTTTCAGTAAATTTGACGAATGCTTCAACTGTTGCATAGTTCTCCCAACCTCTTAATGAATTCCAGTATGAATCTGTGGAGACTGGTTCTCCTATAGGAGCATCTCTTAGTGGTGAGGGTAGTATTTGTTGTACTATATTCTTGGCAATTGTGTTAGGAGGAGTCAATACCCATAGAGGTAGAGTAAAATGGTTCAATGTCACAATAGGCGTTAACCCTGTCTTTCTCATAGACCTCAACATATTTTTATAATGATCCAATGCCTCTTGGTTCCATTCATCTTTCTTAGGTTGGATTCGAGACCACTCTAAGCTAATTCTAAACGCATTCATACCTATACTTTTGGCTAACAGAAAATCATTTTCATAATATTTCGGTTCCCAGAATTTGACAGCTTCCCCGGCGGGTTGTAAATGAAT
>JBKPMK010000516.1:0-6712 GCA_046732115.1 Thermoproteota archaeon | reverse complement strand
ATGCAACTCCTACCTTCTATGTAGGAAATAATAAGATAGGATATACGCAACTTTCTGGAACATATCCATTCGCCATATTTCAACGGATCATAGATCAGCATATATCTTGACTCCTATATCCCTTAAAGAACTGATAGGCCGGGCTAAAGGATCAACAGTATACTGTAGAATTTTGCAAGAATTCCTGAGCAAGTCGCCAATTATATAACTATGCAGTGCTAAATCTATTAAATGAGGGAATAGTCGTCTTCTTGGCCTTGGTCCTGGTCCAGCTACACAAGACATGAACCAGTTATAATCGCCATTTCTGCAATTGAAGCATACAATACTGGAGGCTATCATTTTTATCAAGCTTCAGATTCAGTATGGTTAAGTGATTATATACATCCAAATTTTATGGAATTGTTGAAATAAATAAATGTCGACCTAGTAGTAACGGTAATGCAAATCATCCTTCAAGCAGTTTTATTTGTATATCTATCGCATTGATTGTCCTAGCACTAGCTACTACAATAGTAGCCGCTGGTTCAGCATTACCTGCACTAGCGAAAAAGGGTGCTGAATATCAAGCAGGATATCGCGACGGTGCAGTTAATGGACAAAAGGCTGCAGACCGTTTTGATGCTGGTCAATCTAGCGGCGTGAGCGGAGTTAAAAAGGAGATAACATGTCCGGGAGGAACTCCTGACTATTGTAAAGGATTCAAAGCAGGATATTCAGACCAGGTTGTAGCTGCAGAAGACTAGCCATTTATTTTTTTATTTAAAACGTAAACAGTTGGGTAATCTGTCAGTGCAATATAATGATATTGATATCTTATTAGATGGTGTTAGTAATTGTCATAATATCAAGCTTCTTTTTCTTGATACCGATTTTCGATTTTCGACGAAATATCTTTTAATAAATGCATCTTATCTCAATGGATGGTGGTAAAGCTGTGAATAGGGCTATTGTATTTATCATGATTGCAGTAGTTAGTATTTCTTTCTTGCTATCAAATACAACTCTGACAGCACATGCAGTAGTTATTTGCGTAGATAAGAACAATCCTACAAAAGTTCTTGCCTGTTCTGACCCCAACGCAGTTGATAGGAGCACTATAAGTGCAAGCCGGAGTACTAAAAATACAACTACTACTGCTCACGCTGTCAGCACAACACCTGCAAAATTACAGCTGTTATTTGTTCGTGTAGAGCATATAGCAGGATATATCTTCACTACTCATTATGTAGTATGGGGAAAAGTTGCTAACACTGGAGGAACACCGTCGAAACCTATCTCGGTGCAAATTGACTGCAGCAGCAATAACGGTGCACCTCTATATACAACAACAGCACCATTGAGACCCGCTGTGCTTCAACCTGGAGATACAGGTCAATTCAGTCAGCCTGTTTCGTCCAATGACCTTCAAGGAACAAAATATAATTTTGACTGTAATGCCAAACCAATAGAACAGAAATGAATTGAATCAAGAATTCACATTTTTTATACCATATTATAGAGCCATACAAAGTGTTACTAACTCTATTTTAGAGGTATCATCGAACTATTAAGACAGCTACAATTACTATTGTATTATAGATAAGACTAGCCTCTTACATATAGGCCAGAGCATTAAGATATCTGAACAAAATGATAGATGATGCTATAGCACAGCTATCAGACCAAGTTATGGCTTTAACAGCTAGAATGCAGGAATTCGAAAGACTGCAGCAACCATATCAGTAAAATATTCAAAAAGAACTCATTTTACTGTATAGCGAATTTGATGGTTACATGCATTGACTTAGTATGAGCTAGTAAGAGTGGTTATCTACTTTATGCAATTTCAATAGCTTGAGGTTTGCAAACGGGACTAGACACTTTTCGCATTTCCATCTGTTTTTGGTTCTTGTTATTGTGGCAAGGTAGCTAGATTGTCGATAAACTATATGAGATTACTAATTTATTGAGCAGTGATGACGAGACAATTCCAGTTCTAAGGTGGGCAGATATAGGCTTATTCTATCTGATCGATACAAGGATCAAGATAGCAGGGGATTTCAAATAAACTTTTGCATGATTATTTTATTTCAATTGTTTTAGTCACATTAGCAGTATATAGAAAATCTCGTTTGTATACTAGTACAAGTCTCCGAAAATCGTTAATATCGCGAAACTATTTTTGTACTTAGTCCAAATTCTTCAAACAGCTGAGGCGAGTTAATACCTCAAAGCGGCAGGCCTTTGGGTACCGCCGCTTATCATTTAGATCATATAAAGTCAATTGACTTTGCATTAGCTTGAAAACAGCAAGAGGAGCTAGTAGTCTATAACAGGCCCACTCCTACATTGATACGAACATTCAGCATATCTTTTGTGATCCACAATACTCCATATCCAGAATGATTTGCCTTGCACCCTTTGGAATAGCTCTTTTCTTGTGTTTTCTCGTTGTGAATATGAAACTAGCTTTTGCAAATCCTTGAATGCTATTGACATTGTCACTTTGAACATGTGTAATTAGCCACAAGTCAGCTTTATCCTTTTGTCGTAGTTATCTACTAGCACTAATTCATCGAGTCACTTACTTGCTTCTACTCTATTATTGTAGGTATCTGCATATCCAAGCTGATATCCTAAACAATAATCATGATTGCTCATATGAGGGTCAATATCGCTATCACAGTCAACTACATCCGGACTCATAGTGCCAGTAGGAGGAGTAGTAATTTGTATTGATTTTGCGTCTGCTAGTCCTTTTGCATATCCCTGTTTGTATAATGATGGCGGTAACTGTTTACCACCTGTTGTTGGTGTAGTAGTATTATTTGCCGGTGGTGTCAGTGTAGGCATTGTTGTTGTATTTGTTGGCGTAGATGCAGATGTAGGTGGTATACCACATATCTTTGATTCAGTGTCATTAACGAAATTAAGCTTTGGATTACTGCTATCACACATTGCCGCTTTTTGTTGTGATGTTAATGACGATGTAATATTACTTACTTGAGCCTGGGCAACACTAAAGTTTCCAAGGTCAGTCATTGGTATAGCCAATACTACACTGGCAGATATGATTATAATTAAAGAGCTAATTCTAAGAGAAATATTTTGTAGATTGATGGTTCCCATATTTCTTCTTGTCATCTATATACACGCAAATAAATTCTTTAAACAACTGACTTAACATGGTTAGTCCATACAATAAAATATAATTATGTTCAGCAGCACTAATGACTTACCCAGATGATATATTAGTTTTATATGCAATATGTAACTTTCTGACTAGAAATAATATCGCTCCTGCGGGTATAAAGAGAGCAAAAAGGAGTGATAGATAAGGGGCATCTGGTAAATACAAGTGGCTTCCAGCTAGAAGTATTCCATATGCATTTATCCCTATTGAAGGAATAACCAGTGCTAATATCAGCAACTCAAAATATTTATGCATAGCAGATGACGGTAATGTTGCTGATGATGCTGATGGTGAAGTAGATCCCGTAGTAGTTGTTCTTGCTGCACTTTGAATTCTCAGTCCTAAAATAAATGACGAAGTTCCTATCAAGAAAGAAACTACAGCAAGAATATTTCCAATAATAGCAGGTACAATAACTATTGGCAGCCCTTGAGCTGTTTGTAGTTGTGGTTGTAGTTGTGATTGTTGCTGTGCTGTAGCCGCTTGAAGAGTACTTGCTAGTATTGCAGCAGCAAGTAATATTATAATAAGCACACTTCTTATTTTACTAGACATACATTCTCACCGATGATATTATGATGTTTAAAGCAGTCTCCTTTGTGTTGTTAGTTATGGATGAATGGGATATGGATATAGTAGCCGCCATAAGATTATAGCTATCTACGGCCAAATGAAAACTAAGGTATTGAATTCAAAAAAACATTTCATAATCTTTATGTCTGAATTTTAAATGAATTGATCATTCGTTGGATTCAAAATTATCTATCATTTCTAAAATACCAGAGGGCAATAATTCTGCAGGATTTGTATCTTTTTTGTCATTCTGAATTTCCTTCGATTCTGCTATATCATATCCTAAATACTTTGATAATACTAAAATTGTGCAGTATTTTTCTCCGTTGGTATCATAGAAGGATCCAAAAGTCTGAGGAGTACCTACTACTTTCTGTTTGAAAATTGTGCTAAGCATGGGTTGGATTTGTTGATTGTACTTCTCCTTTGATAGTAGAGTCGTGTAACACTCTTCCATTTATACGCAGTATATATCCCAATACCGCATCTTAATATAATTCTGTATTATAACTGCAGAGGAATTAACGACTAAATCTTCTTCTTGCTATGAAATTTGCAAAAAAAAGAATCAGGGAAAGCCGAACCCTATCTGACAACAACAACAACAACGACAAAGTAGAAGAGCTAGAAGAATTAAATCAAACATTACGAAATCGTGACAAAATTAAAGATGATGCTATAGCACAGCTATCAGACCAAGTTATAGCGCTAACAGCTAGAATGCAGGAATTCGAAAGAAGGCAGCAACCATATGTGTCATAATCTCGGCTAGTTCAGATTACTTGGCATCAAGTCATCTCAGCTTCTATGTCTCTTGCTCTCTGTTCTCTTAACTCTTCATACCACTTCCGTCTTCCTTTCTTAATATTGCTGTAAGCTGTTCTATTAAAACCAAAATATCCAAGAACTGTTTCTGCTGCATCGAGCACCATTTCTTTGTATTTTTCCTTATCGTACTGAGGAAGAGAAGCAAAATTCTCTATTGGTGTTACTCTGCAAAGAGGATTGTTGTGCTTTGAATCCATATACATATATTGAATTTTTTCACCTTTCAAAGGATACCTTCTTGACTGAATAGCTGCAGATACGTGAGGGAATAAACTCTTGTATTTTTGTATATCCTGTCTTAACAATTTAGAAATGATAAGGTCCTTATCATCAAGGCCTTCACCAGTCATTATGGTATCGATAGCCTGGGTGACAAGTAACAGAGCATCCTCATAGCCTTTTGTTAATATTTCAGAGGAATCTTTGCAGTCAAATAATGTATGTAGAAGCTGAGTTTGGAATCGTTTTATAAAAGCCGGGACATCATGTCTTCGAATTTCTATACCTCTAGCTATAAGCTCGTTATCAAAAGTAATTCCGAAATAATGTTTGAGGACTTCAATCTTCTCATCAGCTTCTAATGGTAGTAAAACCAGAAATTTGTAATGGTAGTCAACCGAAATGGACAGTCCAGTTTCTTTTGATAATTTCTCTATAAGTTCATTATAATCTGTGGTAGAGCTCTTTCTCTTAATGAAGACAGAATCAGTATCTGCATATACTAACTCATAACCCAGCTCCTGTACAATATCTTTTGTCTTAATCAGTACTTCTCTTGACAGCCTGTTAATCTCCTCAAAAGCAAGGACGTTCCCAAATCTATTCCATAGAGAACCAGTTGAACCATAAAGGCAAACAAGTATATTCTTTAATGAATTAACTCGCTGCTCACAGCATACATATTCTGTGCTATCTTTTGGAAGTTCTTTTAACAGCCTTTTGAAATAAGTTCGCCTTTTGAGATATCGTTCTACTACAGTAGGAAGTAATCCATTATTTTGATGGTTTACAGCTTTGCAGCCAACCGTTTCATAGCTCAAATTATGGTTCACAATGAGATTTGCATATTCGCTATCGTAATCCAGTGCCAAAACATCTTCATGTAGCCCTATTTGAGGGGAAATAATCATACTCCCCTTGTCGCCAGAAACTATTTGCTCTACAGTTCTAATATGCTCATGATTGTTATCGATACCTCTAGCCCTAGAAGGAATAACAAAGCCTTGTTGAATTAATTCAAAGCAGTTTCTGCTATCAATTAGGCGGTTTATACTGTATTTGGCAGCCTTATCCAAAGGAAGAAAACCAAATCTTGCTCGCTCTATTAATCCTGCAAACCCGAATTGGTCAAAGTATGTCGTTTTTCTATAGCTACTGCTGATACAAATGCATACAAGCTGCAAATCAAATCCCATCTTCTCTGCTCTAGCCAATAGATACCTAAGCACTTTGCCATTATCGTAATCCCCCATACAGACTATAATGTCTGGGTTCTTATCATGTAGATAGTCAGAGAATTGCTGCAAAATTACACTTTCTACATTATTATCAAATACTATCTCATCTTCCCCATATCTTACTTTGATTATCCTAATAGCATCCTCTGAAGCAAGTAACCCCGAATATGTGTGGAGGTCAAAATACAGCATTGAAAACGTGGGAGGGTTTACATCATCTTCGTCATCAACCTTAACTATCTCAAGCAGCTTTAGTCCATCATATTTTACTTCCACTTTACTTGTCGGTTCGATTTTTAGTTTGGTAAAGAGGTACTGCTGGACGTGTAAAAGGTCGGTGTTGAATAATTGTTTTACTTGACAATCGTTTTGCAGCTTCTTTAGTAGATGTTGATAGCACCTTAAGGATTGTAGTTGCACATAGAGTAACTTTCTTTGATTGGTCCTATCAAAAAGATTCGTATATCTATCCTCCCAACTAACTGCTATCTCTTCTTCTCTAGATAGAATTTGAAAGAGATGTAATCCATCATGTTCGTTTCTAGGTAATATATAGAACCTTGGGCGATATGAATCTCTAAGCTTAAGGCTTTGTCCATCTTCTGTCTTTATAGATAGGATAGCATACTCGTTATCAATGGAAACATCAAGAAGCCATCCTATGCAATTGGTCATTGTA
>JBKPMK010000515.1:0-6937 GCA_046732115.1 Thermoproteota archaeon | reverse complement strand
TCTTTCGTATTTGCGAAGCGCTTTTCTATGTTCTGGCAAAGACATATCTAGCCTCATTTCATTCATGACCATTACTGCATAAGTTGTCCATTCTTTCCAACAATCAGGACAAGATGGATATTTTAGAGCCGCAGGATCGTCTATTGCGTTTTCTTCGAAGGTTTTTCCACACTTTATACAAGTTTTAACCATTACGTTTATGTGTACTGATATGTTGCTATTTTATTGTTTATTGTTTGTTGCAATACTAACATTATAGTATATCACCTGCATCTGCAACTGCAAGTACAATAAGCCATTTTTTGAAACTAGTATTATAATGAAGTACCTATTGGATATATGGAATTGATCCGTATACTAGATATTCTATTTTTAAGATAGAATTATTATTGACAACAGACATTTTTTCATCAATATATAGCATGTACTACTTTTTCAGCTTTTGGGTATTGTAGTTCTTCTTTTTTGTATACGAGGAGTGTATAGCACTGCTATCGATCATTGTTATTAATCATCTTGATTTCATTTTATTATATGAATGGAATTTCTTTGCATGATCTCGTATTTGCTCCATTCCTGTAAATGCAACACCGCACCTTTTACATTCATACAGTAGGTCTTTTCCATGGGTAACTTGTTTATGTTGCATAAGCTCTTCAATTCTTCTGAATTTTCTATTACAAATTTCACATACGTATTTCTTTAGTAAATCCATTTTTTACCTCCTAATTTTATTTTTTTTATCCCAACATTCTCTGCATAACTGTCCTTCGATTTCCCACTTTGGCTTTGGATTATATCGAATGAAACCCATTTTCTTATTACAGATTGCACATAAGTTAAGCATTTTATCATAATGTGCTTCTTTGCTATCGTAACAATTTTTACACAACAGGCTTCCCAATTCCATGTTCCACTGCCATCTTGGTTTGTTCTTGTCAATTTCAACGATAATCTCTTTTTTGCAAATTGCGCATTCATTAGGAGCCTCTTCAACTCTTCTTTTTTCTTCCTGTTTTTTTAAAATGAACTCTTTAGTTTTCTCCATGTGGCAATCAGCACATAATATACCTTGGATGTTCCACTCGGCTTGCGGTTTGTATTTATGTTTAAGCTTTACATTACAGTTAGTACAATACAAAACCTCTTTCTTTCCAAATAGATGCAATGTGTTGATGGAAAATAGTAGCACACAAAGGCATTAAATATGTTTATACTAATTGACATGAAAGTGGATTAGATCACAATTACAGCAAGTGCAGCAAATTAAGAAGGTTATTATATATACATATTTGTGCTCTTGTAGCGAGATTAATAAAGCTTATTTAGTTATCTGTTGATGACTTATTAATTCGAGACTGCTATTACATATGCAATATGATATTACTACTGCTTTTATTTTGAGCTTTTTGTATCGGTTGTTCTTGTTGTTTTTCCTTGATTCTTAATTTTACTTTATGCTTGAATAATCTTGGTCCTATCCTTAATCTACATACACAACAAGGACACCATAATCCATCCCATTTTATAAATATCTCACATATCTGACAGCGTTTCTGTCCATTGGCATAATTTGGACAGAAATATAATTTGAATGATTATGTAATATCGCTACTAATTACTACTGTCTAGTTCTGATACTAGATGGTGTCTCATATTTTCTATCCCATAGCTTATCTTCAATGACGGTGGTAATTGTATGAGTAATGCAAGAGAGTGGTACATGGATTTATGAAAATACTCTAATTCTTTGTTAATCTTTTTTAGACGTTTATCATGTGTAATGACCTTTGGCAGCTTGGCTGTAAATCTAAAGTGCTCAGGCTTTTTCTTGAACCAATTTTTAACGGTAAAGAGGTTAGGCATTCTATAAAAAGAAGAATCAATCTCTTCGTAGTCAAAAACTGAAGCATAATATCTTAGCCAATCAGAAGAATTATTCATATTCTCAGGATAGAATGGACCCTCTCAAGCCGAATAACTCCATCCAAAGCAGCCAATATAGTATCGCAGCACCTAATATATAAAAAACATTACAAAAGTCATTGCAATAAGTGTTGTTTATCTACTTTCTATATTATCATGCTCCGGATATTGCAATCATCAAATCTGTAATGAATCCAGCAAACAATCCAACAAAAATACCAACCATTAAAACACTATTTGTAGTCTGCTTTCTTGCTGAATTGTACATAAGCATTGAAACATAAATCAATGCACCTCCAGCAACGGATAGAAATAGTATAGATGCTATATTTGAACTCCATAAACTCCCTAGTAAGGTACCTATAAAGGTTGGTCCGCCACCTATTAGTCCTACCAATATTAGAAAACGAACCGAGGGTCTTTTAGCAAGCCCTGTAAGAGGACCAGCTATTCCAAATCCTTCAGTAGCATTATGGATGCCAAATCCAATTATCAAAAGTACTGCGAGCGCTATTGCGCCTGATACATACGATTGACCTATAGCGAGCCCTTCACTAAAGTTATGTACACCAATTCCTATTGCAATCATCATAGAAAGCTTGTATAGATTTACTTCTTGTTGTTGTAATAACTGATGCTGTTGTTGGTTATTATGTCCACCAGTTCTAGATACTCTTGTTTCTTCTCCTGCTGTTGCTGCAGCAATATCTCCTGGTGTCTCTTTTGCAAAAGGCTCTTTTGCTTGAACAGTAGGTATTTTTTTCATGTATTTACTCTCATACCATGTTAACCCTAAAAGTCCTATTCCAAGTCCACCAAACATAGATACAAGACTCACGATAGCACTTGATAATGGGGATTTACCTGCAACGGCGTCATTTGCAGCTTCTTCAGTTGATTCCCAAGCATGACCAAAGACATCAATTATCAAAAATACTAAAATCCCAATTGCAAAAGCATTAAGAAAGCCTCTTTTCCTTAAACTTAAATTTTGAAGTCCAGCTAAAGGTAAGCCTAAGAATATTGTAAAACCAGCAATTGCTCCTAATACTAAAAGTTGCCAGTAATCAATCAAAGTTACCAATACCTCTCTTGTTATTTGTTATTCCGGTGTTACTATCCTCAAGGCCTTTAAAACCATACATGGGTATCATATTAGGATAGCCTAATGTCATCATGCGGTACTATTTATTCTATCTGTTGTTGTTTGCCCGGCATGAACGTTAATCGGCTCATTTTTATGAACTTATTCATAACCAGTCATTTGCTTTAAAGGCAAACAGATGGTCAAACTTAATAATGGATTAGCCCCATTTGGATTAGTGTACGTTGAACTCACGCGTGATTTCTGCTAAGAGGCTTAGGATTAGCAATCAACCAAAGAATAATGAAAAAGAAAGGGAACAGCTCTATGTCGGAACAGCAGAATCTGAACATATAGAAATGTATCTGAAAGCTATTTGGTATATACGTGAACAAGGTGAAGAGGTTAAGGTTAGCTCTATTGCCAAGGTACTTAATATACGGCAGCCCTCTGTTGTAGAAATGCTTCAAAAGCTAAATGACAGCAAACTAGTACGTTATCAGAAGGGCAGTCTAGTACAGCTTACGGTGGAAGGTAATAGGATTGGAAAGCAGATGATTAGAAATACACGATTGCTTGAAGTCTTGATGAAGGATGCATTAAAAATGGAGATTGATGAAGAGATGGTTTGTGGAATTGAGCATCATATGAAGAATATATTTACAGATGCGCTATGTACTTTGCTAAATCATCCAATCAAATGTCCTCATGGTTATGATATTCCACGAGGACAATGCTGCACTGGAAACAATAAAGGCAGTAGCATAAAATAACATCTTCTGACACTTATAAAAGTAGAAGAGTGGAAAATGGAAAATGGAATCAATTAAACAGATGTCATTTGCTCACTTTTAGATTTCATTACTGGTTTGGATTTTTCGTACCTCATGTTCCAATATTTCAGCTGGTGATGATGTGGTATGTAATTTGTTACCAAGGAGCCATGGTGATGAATAAATAGCCACTGGTTCAGCTGTGTATTTTGCTCAAAACTTGTAATGGCCAATGCTATCTGATGTATATGATACATACTTTTAAATGCATTTTTGTACCTCGAAAATTGATTTGTTCGCCCTCTCCCTGTCTTAATACAAAACACTCCATAACATGATATTTCATCAATTTGTGTATCGTAAAAGCATTAAGCATTAAAAATACAAATTGTTGAGTATGTGTTAAGGTCACACTAAACAGTCAAAATACAAATTATTCTACTATGTTATATGTTGACTACTTATTGACTACTTTACCAGTAAGTCATATAAGAGTATAATATTGCCTAATCCTACAATAGTATTGGAAATTCAAGGGAGCCATCTTTTTTACAAGCTGGACATGTAATTACTATGACCCCGTTTGGATGTTGCACCATATCCATGTATTTATCCAGCCAAAATGAGCTAGGTGTATAAAGGCCACAATTCATGCACTGCCCTTCAACAGTAACTAAATCTGGTATATTTTTAGCTCTAAATCGTTCCTTTTCAAATGCTCCAAATGCGTGACACTCAGCCTCTGCTTTCCTTTCAATTTCCAGTTTTATCTGCTGAAATATAAGCTCCCTTGTTATTGGTTCTAGTTCTGCAATGGAGTCATTCCATAATGACTCTTTTTTATAATGGTTTTGAAATAGCTCATAGATTTTATTCACTGCATGCTCTCTTCTATCAGGATTCATGCTTTCAATAACCCATGCCATTACACGTCCAAGCGTTGTAAATTGAAATATTGGAACCGGTTTCCTTTTCTATCCGAACCTGCTCAATAAGACCAATATTAACCAACTTCTCTACATTACGCTTCGTTGTAGGCAGTCTATTCTCAATTCTACTATATTTTTTAAAATGCTTTGTGTCTTCGTCCTTGAAGTAGTTTATGTATTCTTGATTGAACTCAAGTAGCCACTCTGTTAAATTCCATAATCGAAATGATTCATCGTCATCTTCTTTGTATTTACCATTAACACAATACTTTAGAATGTCTTGACACAAAAGCGCCTTTTTGGTAAAAGTTCCATCTTTGTACTTTCCAAAAATTATATCTGGAAGCCGTACATTTTTTACGTCATTTTTGTCATGCATTATATTTATGAAAATAGCTGTTTCATTAATGTTCTATTAAATCTATTATATCATGACTGACAATGAAATTGAAGACATTGAAATAAGAAAGGTGCAAGCACTGACTGGAGAACGGAGCCTTGTCTTAGTACTAGCAAAGCAGTTCGCAAGAGAGCTGAATATTAGCAAAGGCGACTTTTTGAAATGTTATGTTCGTGCTGGTAAGCTGATACTGGAGAAAATCAACAACGAGGTATTGACATCAGGATGACATGTCTCACTGCTTTAAGCATCAATTTGGAATGATGACAGTTTTGATGACAATTACAGATACCGTGCTACAGTTGTTGATAGCTAAGTAAGAGGTCGGGATTCTGCATGAGCAAGACATTAGGAGCAATAAAGTTAAGAATAGCAGAAATTGTTCTAAAAGAAAACAGACCATTCTGCATTGCTGACCTTGAAGAGTTTGAAATAAGTGGCAAAAAGCACAGAATTACATATGATACTGCTAAAAATATTATCTCACATCTTAAGAAAACAGGATTTGTAGAGCGGGCGTTTAGTTCTCGGCCAGCATTTTATACTATGAAGGGTAAAAAATTCGACAAAAGAATTACACTTAACCATACGGGGGTGTCAGTCATTAACACTATTATCCCTGAACGCCTGTTAAAGGAAACTCCTATTTACAGCTGGCTTAAAAATTGTCCTACTGAAAAGCCGGCACTCCATAATATCAGGCTAACTCTCAACATTGACGCTGCAAATAAGGACATTCAGCTGCCAACAGTCACATTCTTTGATTATATTGATGTCATTGTTACAATTCACCATACAGATACAATTAGTGTTGTCATATCGTGCTCATTTAGACATATAGCAATTGATGCACTGGACATCTTTCGGCTTTTTGAGGCATTAACCAGAACTGAGGTTAACTTGCCAATACGATAGAAAGGAATGTACAAGGTAGTAGTTCTACTGGTGCAGTTGCTCAGATACCGCCATATAGGACCTGGGTTGTCAAGATGTGGCACTTTGGAATTGATACACGTACTACCTATGGTAAGAAGGAATTCGAGGTCACTTTTGAACAAGGCATGTTGGATTTGTACAGGATTTATACTAAACGAATGAAGGATGGCAAGAACATTGTTAGAACAGAACATCAGGAGAATCCCAATCAGCCTATTGCGGACGCACTAGTTAAAAAATTGTTTCCCAATGGGCATTTGGTAGTACCCGGTGACAACGCTGCTGATTAACACCTTTGGAGGGGTTGAGAAGCCTGTGGAGGCAGCCGAACCACGACTACGACAACAAAAAAACCGAGCGTCAAAACAGTATCACATTATAGAGGAACGAAGGAAGAAGATATTAGAGCTGAACAAAGCGGGTAAAACTGCGGGGCAAATATCCAGAACATGTAACATTCCTTCAACTACCGTTTTAAGAGATTTGAAATGGCTTAAAGAAGAAGGTTTTAAACTTAATGACAATAGCAAAATATACTTTGAAAACACCAAGTGGTCTAAGATAATCGAGAGGACAAATAAGGAATTAGACTTTTACAGAGAAAGAGGAATTGACCCTACGCTGCGCAAAATGACCTACCGCCTTATCGAGCTTGGAGTGTTACAGAAGAAAGATTATAGTATGTTGGCAAAGAAGACTGCTGAAGCTCGCAGGGGAGTGGACTCTGAATATATGAAAAAAACTAAACTTCCGAGACTTCCAATAGACTGCTTTAGAGATGATAAAAGAGTTGTAATTGGTCGAACCGATGTTGATGAAGAGCCAATCTATCCAACACCAGCTGAGCCACCAGAAGACCCCGACTACTATATTGACAATGCAATAAGGA
>JBKPMK010000514.1:0-10883 GCA_046732115.1 Thermoproteota archaeon | reverse complement strand
TATATCTGACGCCACTATTAAATAAGCTGCATACAGACGAAATGTTATAGCAAATAATGTAGTTGTCATATTTTAGTCTAGCAAATGATGTATTATGAGTCATTAATCATAATAAGTTAGTTTAGTGAACCATCTAATACCTTTACCATCATCGTTAACATATCAATAGTTGATTTTACTTAACTGACAGGATTTGGCTTTTTATTTTTGTCTAAGACAGCTAATATTGCTATCTCCAACTCATGAATAACAGATTCGACGTCCACCGGATTGCTACGAAGAATTGCACCTGCAGCAAATTTGTGACCACCGCCTTCATACAAGTTAGCAGAGATATCACTACATGCAATTTTTTCATTATTTCGCCTAATGCTTACCTTGCCTTCAGTACTGTAAAATATTGCAAGATCTGCCTGTGTATTTTGAAAAACTTCTTCTGAGAACAAACTAGTTTGTATGAAAGGCGAAGACTGTATGAATACGACCTTTATATCTTTCAACTGTTTAATATGCATTGTAGAAAGTACTTGTTGTTTTGCACTGTCACGCAGGAGTACATACTTATTATACTGGTTTTGCATTTCAATATCCCATAAAATTCCTCTAGCCGACTTTTGTGCAAGGTCTGAGAGCCTGTCATAGAAGTTTGAAAAATTATGATAATATCTAATAAGCTCAGAGATCGGAGTTAAATATTGATCCTTTGTAAAAAAATCCGTTGTATGAGCTATGCTGGCCAGTTTAGCTGCAATATCGTTTCCTGGCAAGAAAGTTTCATACATCAGGTCGGCAGCACATTTTTGACCAGAACTGTTTATTACAAGCCCAACATATGGTTTAAGTGCATCTATCGCTTCCTGTGACCATAGATGATGATCAACCCAGATTGTTTGCCATCCATTTTTCTTAGCGTTCGAAAAGATATTTTTACAAGTATCAATTAGGTTATCGTTAAGTCCAAGGTCGGAGATGATAAAAATGCCTCCTTCTTTATTAGGGGAAACTGCAGAATAAACAAAATCTCCCATTTTGTTAAAGTTTTCCATTCCATAGCCGAGAAATATAGTACGAGCTTGAGGATAACGAATCAATCCAATGGCCGCTGAAAAGAGTCCGTCTACATCAGACTCATGTGAAAAAATAATAACCCTCATGTTGCAACGGATATATTATTTGACGATTATTTAGAATTTAATACTAACTTATATAGTCGAATTTTTTGATGTCATTATATCATGACCAAACCTAATCGCGCTGCCAAAGACAACAGCAGCTGCTGCTGCTATGACAAGTATAGAGGTTACTGAAGTAAACGTCTTACAGGCAAGGGTAAAGGAAAGGATAGACGATGCGACGCGAGGGCTACCCTTCAACTGCTTCAGCAACCTTTTTGATATGGCGAAAGGAGATGCCAAAGACTGAGCTAATACGTGGAGACCGTCTTTTTTACCCACACATGAAGAAAACGTTCTGACGATCTGCGATTATGTATCTTCAATGAGGTCAGAGGTCACCCATCAAGTTATTACAGAAGGGATATCATAACCTTGCTTTGTAATCTCTCTACATTCTTCAACAACAATGCCAAAAGCTTTAAGGAGATAACAAGAGATGATTTACTTTCATTTCTCGATAGATACCGCAAAACCGAGGACCTTGATCCATCACATAAATGGATTGGAACGTACAACCTTTTTAGGATTCACCTAATCGTTTCTTCAAATGGTTGTACTTTCCGGATGTACAGCCTGACAAGAGACCAAAGCCACCGGTAATAGAAAACATCGCACAACTAAAGCGAAAAGAAAAATCACTTGACAAGCCAACTGACCTATGGACTGCAGACGACGATTCACTATTTCTGAAATACTGTCCCAACCCACGAGATATATGCTATCATGCGACGACAACTTGAAATATTCAGAACAGGTCAGGGAGAACAAACGGAATATCATGTAAAAGCAATAAGATAGACAGACTTCCAGGTAATATGCTCCTGCCTCTCTATCCAACTTCTTTTTTCAATAATGGGATAGCAAAATATTCTGTGTCGTATATTGTCATCTCTATAAGAGATATGAAAATAATTAATCTGTGTTAAAGACTGGACTTATTTGTGAAGTACTTCTAATAATCAGAAACGATTTAAACACTAGTAATAATTAATAACAATCATTTTACTGCTTTTACATCCAAATATATTTTTAAACCAGGTAGACCACACCTGAAAAAGGAACATCTCATCAAAGATATCTATCAGAAAAGCAACGTTTATGTTTGGCTATTAGAGAGCAGTAACCAATATGTCCTATCAGCAGCACTTTTTACAAATCAGAATATATTTTTACTCTTGGTAAAATAGACGATTTCATATAAAACAATGATGATGGTAAACATGCCTGAGATTGCTACTAAGACTTCAAAATATTGTAGAGAGTCTCCAAAAATATCTGTCTACAATAATGCTAAATACTATGATGAGATCATAACAAAGACACTCATTCAAACAAAGCAAGGTTACAAATATACTTCACGTAATCTGCAGAAGCAAGGAACAGAAGAGCAAGAACAGGAAGAAATGGAGTATAATCATAATACAAGAATAAGTAAAAGGATACTATTAGTTGATGATGAGCCTGATCTTTGTATGGTTTACCAAATTGTATTGGAAGATGCTGGCTATGAGTGCGTATCATATATAGACTCAGTTAAAGCTCTACAGGATTTTAGACCTGCCTATTATGATTTGATTTTACTTGATATCAAAATGCCTGTACTAAATGGATTTGAGCTTTGTAAGAAGATACTAGAACTTGATAAAACTGTACATATCGTCTTTATAACAGCTTCAGAGAAGTACTATGAGAAGTTTAGAAGTCAACACTTTCCAGAATTAGGTAAGATTAACTATATTCAAAAGCCAATTGGAAACGAAGAGCTAGTAAGGATAGTAGACACGATAATAGCAAATTCAGTAACCATGGATTAAATTACTCAAATAAGTTGCAAAGACAATCATTGCATAGGTGTCTGAATGATGGCTTCTATTTTAGATGAATTTGCTTATTACTAGTAGGAAATAAAACTGCATGAATAGTATTAGGATATGATGCGCCTTTATCTGGAAGGGACTTTCCTGCATGTACAATCGAAGTAGGAAGAAATAGCAAAGATTTTCTGGAGAAGCAATGAGCGGAGATTAGCACTTTGGTAACAGAGCATAGCAAGTAACCAGCTGCTTCTCCAGTGTTCCATGCAGTTGTCTATTGGGTGTATGATATATGACGAGTCAATTATATTTGCATGATGAGCAAGATGACAAGCAGACATACGTACAGTTCATGACACCAGTGCAAATGAATTATGCAATATCCCATTATGACTAAAGCGGAATCATGTTCTACCTATACATTGCAATGCAGTGCATTCATGGTATTATTATATTGCACAACGTCTATTCATCAAACAGGGCGTGAAAGAATATGATGATCAGTGTAGGGGGTAGAAAATAATATCTATACAAAAGAGAAGTAGTCTCATATTACCTCCTAGACTACTAGAGAGATTTGAATATGATGTAGAAGTTGTTGATAATGGTGGTATTTCTAAGATTGATGAGGCTAATAAAATGCTTGTAAATATCCAAGACAATGGAAATACATTAGAGTTCAGAAGAAAGAAAAGTAATGATTTGGGTCCCCATCGACTATTAGCAATTAACTTAAAGGATATTGAAACATCACGAACCACTACCATACGGACAAAACACATGCTGTTCACTAAAAATAAATTAGTACTTGAAATTGTATTTATTTCAGATAGCCAAAATAACAAAAGGTCTATCCAGGTTGGTCTATATGAAGGATATATTCCTATTGTAGAGGAACAAATCATTACTTTTAGGAACGAAGAAGATAACCATTCTATTATTAAGGCTATTGCTCTTCAAAAAAACCCTAAACTTTGCATTCAATGTGCTAAGAAACCATATGCTCTTGAATATTCTTCTAATTACAACCTATGTTTAGATTGTTTTACATATAATTATGGCAAGGTCTTACTACAAGCACCAATAGCACAATATTATGGTGGACACAAGGCATACTTAGGAGGTGGAACATTTGACAAGTATGAAGTCGGTAGGTTGATTTTAAGTGAGCATTATATTATTTTTGCAAAGCAAGATAAGAAAAACCCATCAAAAAGGTGGGAGATCATAATACCATTGCAATCCATTATTATTGAGAGGTGGGGTGTAGAAGAAGTAGGAAGACGACAGGATATAAGTGGTGGTGGAACTGCTATGGGTAATTTTGGGTTTGGAGGTGGCACAGTACATGAGTCAGGCAAGGCACATCACATTGTAGTTCCATACATAGATGAAAATGGAATTCCTCAGGAGCCTCGTTTTGGCATTTCTTCATTTAGAGGTAAAGCAATAAGGGAATGGGCCTTAAGACTATATGAGCAAGTGGTAAAGGAGAAGACTGATTCTGCTAATGCATCTCCTCAGCCTCTTTCTTTACAACCAGCCAACAAATACTCATCCAATAACAATCTCTCTGCTAGCCAGCCAAGCACAGTTGACGATCCACTCAAGATTCTCAAGCTGAGATTTGCAAAGGGCGAGATTACTAAGGAAGACTATGAAGAAATGCGAAAAATGCTAGAATCTTAACTCCATATGTAGACCAAGCGTAGTACATGCAAGCTGTGAAGATAACCTCACATTTGTAAAGTCTGCAAGCGAGGAGCCTGAGACAATGCAACAGTTCCTTATGATAAGATAAACCATACTTTCCTTTCTTTTCTTTTCCTTTTTCGCATGTCATATCCGTATAATACGATGGTGGATCAGTGACAGGTAAAGAGACAATTGAAATAAAACCTGTATGTAGGGAATTAAAATTACCTGCTAGTAATAAAGTAATTTCATCAAAAATAGGATAATAATGAATACTTATTACAGTCTTACAACAATAATAGTCTATTATCAACTTCATTATCCATCAATAATCAGGCATTATCATGTATTACCGTCTAACACCGTCTATAACCATGCGATTTCAGCTGAACTCAAAACAGGGTTTTATACACAGTGGATTGCATTCAAAAAATTTTTGTATTAATTATTTATACCGCAACTACTGTAGGCTCCAAACCTTCTTCTCTTTGTTAGATCCAAATCTATCTTTAATTGACATAGACGGCAAACTAATCAACAATATCAATTTGACTGCAATCCTGGTAACACATATAGCTGATGGCATTTCAAAACCAGTTCTAATTGTTGAATCTACGACCTCATTACAGTTTTCCATTAATGACACAACAAATGGAACATTAAGTTCTCTTAAGCAAGCATCGGAAGATGGTAATAATTCACTCTTTACTGTCAAGTATGGTCCTCGTGATATTAGCAAAGGAAAATCAGTTGTCGCCGTTGTATATACTCCTCCAGACTGCTTTAATCATGATAAAATATGTAATAGAACTATCAATGTGAATGTCTCATATCCAAATAATAAATCTGGGAGCACGCTTCTTGAAATTCCAATCCAGCTCTATCGTCCTCCTGTAGTTCTCATCCATGGCTTGTGGATGAATTCAGATAATACATGGGTAACAACTAGTTTCGTTGATAAAATGACCAAAAATGGCTTTTTACTATGCTTTTGCTGATTACGAAGAGCATAATTCTGAAACACTGATGTAACATATACGGTTACTGTCTCATAAATCACATTAAATATATTTTAGCACAAATGACGTTAATTATAATTCCTACGTAGAGCCATATCAGTTAAATTAAATTGTTATTTTCATTTACAAGATTGGTGCTCTGCCACTTTTCTGACTACGGTTATGATGTATTTTGAGTGTTTAATGAGTTTGCAATCGGCTGTAGACGAACACCTTTACAACAATATGAATAAAAAGAGTGCACAATAATTGTAAGGATGGCAGCTGTGAAGATTCAGAGTTAAGCCCAATTTTATATAAAAGATGAGGATAAGGCATTTGACTGAGCTGCCGCAATATATTTAGTATTAACTTATTAGTCATAGATGTTATTTACGGTTAAACCCGCAATAAATTAGAATACTTTGCTTCTTTAACTCTTTTTAAATGGCACACGTAAATCCATAGTGACAAGATTCGATGTTGACTTTGATGGTATTTTTACTTAATATTTTCAGAAATAACTAATCCAATGAAGAAATTTCATATCTAATAAAAATATGTAATCTATTATGTATTAAAATTATATCTGCTGTTCCTAAATATACATGGCATACATAAATTACCCGAAAATATAGCTTGATTTATCTTACGTATGAGTGGCAGAGATAAAATGAGATCCCTGATTGATGAGGGGGAACATAAATTATCTATCAATAATCTCGAATATAATACTAGTTTATTTACTCGTGGACATGATTAAAAAATGTGAAAACAGCAGTCCACTATGCTGACAATAACAATGATTCATTATATGACAGAAAGGTAGATCTCGCTACAGAGGGTTTACAACTACAACATGCCACTCGCTTAAAGGCACTATCCTCTGTTGATAATAGAAAGACCATTGTAAACTTTATACTCGCAATGAAAACAGAATCCAATCTGTCTGATAACCACAGAATAAACTATCTTAGCTGTTTGTGTAGATTGTCGCAATTTCATGGCAGTACAAATAAGATATACAAAAAAATGTCAAGAGAAGATGTATTATTATTCTTGGATAGCTTTCGCAAAGCAGAAAGTGTAGATCCACTGCATAAATGGATTGGCACTTATAATCTGTATAGGACTCTGCTTTCATACTTTTTTAAATGGCTTTATTTCCCTGATTTAGAACCTGCTAAAAGGCCAAAACCTTCAGTATTAGATAATATACCTCAATTAAAGCGAAAGGAGCAGTCAATATACAAACCCTCTCATCTGTGGACTACTCAAGACGATGCCTTATTTTTGAAATATTGTCCAAATAAGAGGGATAAATGCTATCATTCAATGACAAGAGATAGCAGTTGTCGACCACATGAAATTTTGAAATTGAATATCAAAGACCTGTCTTTTAAGACATCAGGAAATTTCCAATATGCAGAGGTTTTAGTCAATGGAAAAACTGGTAGCAGACAGATACCATTGATTAACTCAATTCCGTATGTAAAAGATTGGCTAGACGAACATCCACAGATGGGGAACCCAAATGCACCTCTTATTTGTGGTTTCATACACATAGCTGGAGAAGTTAAAAATAATGGAACACAAGCCGTTAGTCTTGTTGATGTTATCTCTTCCTTTTATGACAAGAACAACCTTTTATTGGACTCAATTGAGGCATATGCAATTCCTTATACTTTAGAACCAGGACAATCAGCTCCATTTAGTCTGGATGTAGGGCCGCCCAGAGCACCTATTGATGAAATAGATCATGTAAAATATCATTTGACATGGACTTCGCCTTCCAATATTATTAGGTAATAGCGTCTTAATCCTTCTCTGATATTATCACTAGCAAGACCGAATATTGAAAACTAATCCAATAGTTTCAGTAGATGAATTCTTTTATGACGATCCTAATACTCTTGGAAACCTTTACCAGAACATGATTTGAAGCAAAGTCCCATAAGACTACCGACCATGAATTTACATGCCTTCAAACGCAAATACTCACGTTAGCCTACATTACATTAGCTTGAGTATAACCTTGCATGTAGCATATGATATAAAAATTCAGTAGTATACATTATAATCAATAACACTGGAGAGATGGGTGATAGTAGTATGACTAGTACTAACGCTCACAGAATCTCGATAGTATTTTTTGTTTTGGCAGTAGCATTTTGTCTAACTTCTGCAGGTGTTTTAAGGAGCAATAATAATGCTATTGGCATAGCACCACCAGCTTTAGCTGCAAAATCCAAGGGATCTTCTTCCCTATGCCAGCTAGCAGGTGACACTCAATGCGTAACTGAACAGGGCAATTTCAATACAGTATCTATGACAACAAAGCTGAATTCAAGTATATGGAACATTATAGGCCAAGTCAAAAACGTAGGTACGTCCACCCAAATGGTGTGCAGGTAACAGCTGATTTCTATGACACTGGCGGCAATAACGTAGGTGGTAATAAGACTGTAACAGTTAGTCCATCTAATCTAAACAGTCAGCAAACAGGCACATTCATAATCAGAGCTCCAATTGCAGACATAAAAGGAACAGCCTCGTTTGTCAGGCTAGAATACGAATTCAACCCCTAGTACCGTCAATAACTGAACTACAGTAGTATACCTATGTTAATGCTATCACAAATTGTGTTACATTACACCTAAATATCGTTAGTGATAATGTACATTTGCACAAAGCAATTAGCGAGAAAAGTACAATGTAGCGACCTTGTTCATCTACTATCCATCATCAAACTGCATTGTACTACCTAATTGCTTTGTGTGTGAAACGCAGTCTATTTATTTATACATTCATATCGACAGAAAAAAGCAGATATTATAATTTCAAAATAGACGAATCTAAAGAAGATTATTCTAACTTTCAGTTGCTTAGCTTTTTATTTCTTTATATTTCATTATGAAACAAATACAACAGGGAGAGGATATATCAATATACAGACATAAAAGGTCTAGGCTCCCTTCCCCCATGAAGATCTAAGAGGTGAAATCCTCTAGGGAAACTATATACAAAAAAGGAAAGTGAGACAATATATGTAGAAACAGTTGCCCTGCTGTTTTCATTCTGTATATTTGATCCTCTTCTTGATCAAGAAGAGATTGAGTGTATGATTTTGTAGATAGTCCCATCATTGATTGATAAGACATATAGAAGTCCATCTTTTGGCCCAGTCTTTATATCACTAATTGCACCAAAACCAGTACCAAATGTTACTGCAGATAGTTGGTCTTCATTGTCTACTACTAACGAACCAGATAATCCTGCGTCTGGTTTTATTCCTGTTCTGGTACTGTTGAGTTCAAAATAGTATAGGTTACCATTGTTATAGTCGCCAACAAAAATATTATTTTTGTATTTCTGCCCTAGCGCCGACGACTTCATGAATTCTATATCTGTAACTGCTACAGGATTTTTCCAACTAAAAACGGGATCTGTATAATGAGAACCAGGATAATTCACTAATTGATCCGCAATATTAACATCTGCATTCCTCGATAGCGGACCCATAACTTTGATCCAACCACTATTAAAGCCTGGCTTTACAACATTAATCTCATCATATACATCAGGCCCATTTTCTGTCTGCCATAGATTACCAGTAATCGGATCAAACGTAATTCCAAAGCTATTTCTTATTCCGTATGCATAGTATTTGTGCATCTCAATATTCGGATTGTTTATGAATGGATTGCCTGGAGCTGCAGAACCATCATTAGGATTCACTCTGAATATTACGGAAGTATCTTCAGGGTCGGGTCCATCTATAATATTCTGAAGCTTACCTCTATGGTTAAGGTCTCCTATCACTGCATAAAGGTAATGGTCAGGACCAATAACCAATTTTCCGCCATCATGATTAGGACCCAGAAGTGCGGGAAGATCTAGCATTAGTGTAGGGTTTACTAGAGCTTTAGTCTGTGCATCCCAGTCATACCTATAAACTCTATTTCGAAGGTCTCCACCATTAGATTCAGTATAGTACAGAAATACCTGTTTGCTGTTATCCTTATTGTTATTAACCGTAGCACCGCTTGTCTTTGTACTATTCATAATGGCAATTCCAAGTAAACCACGTTCACTTTCCGTATCAACATGTACTTGCAGAACAGGCTTATCTTGTAGCACTCCATTTGACACTAAACGTACTTGCCCACTCTTCTCCAATACCAAGATATTATTATTATCAACAAATGCCATGCTAGTAGGAGAGTCCAAACCATTAACTAGAGTCTCAACTTTCAGATTTGGATCTTTATTTATGGAAGGAGCTGCCAAGGCTGCAGGAGAGTTATAAACCAAATATATCATAGCAGGAACTAAAATAGCCAATGATACAGCAATCCCAATCCTTACAGTTCTTTTATTCAATGTTCCTGCTTAGTAAATCATATATTATAATGTAGTAGATGAAATTCAACTTCAACTTTCTGATGCCTACTTTCATGGGACCATGACCATTATCATCCATAGCAAGTATAATTTTGATTACGTTCATACTACTGCTATTACAAGAATATGACCATGGTAATTTTGCAAAGGCCTTGACTTCAAAATTCCAGCTAAAGCAACTTGTTGACTATTTGGAAGAGGACATGAATGAATATAGATATAGCGAACTTCATGCACATAAATAATGTGGAGAACTGCTGTATTATGAGGTTGTGGTAAACTTTTTCTGGAGAAAATATAACATAACAAATTTTAAAGTTAAATTAGAGTCTCTTACCGATGCCTTATAATGCTATGAAAAAGGCAATAATTATAACAACAATAGGCTTATCTACATTAATAGTAGCAGCAGTATTATCAGCAGCAGCATGGACGGCGCTAGCTTTTGGATCAAATGTGAGCAATAATAATATCGCTAATAGTAAGATGTTGATGGACAATGATAATATCATAATGATGGATAATACTATGATACATACGGATATGATCGCTATGAAAAAAGGTATGATTGAACGTGGAAATATGGCGATGGGTTTTAATCAAAGCAAGATTATACATCATTTTATTGCAACTCCATCCGGTGGTAGGATTATGATTAAGGCCAAGCAAAACATCAAGCAGTATATAGATGAGCGGTTACCAGAGGAGTACGAGAAATGTCTGGTTGGACTGACTGCAATATTGAAAGAGGCATGGAATACATCGCAGCAGGCTCATGACAAGCGAGAAAAGATACA
>JBKPMK010000513.1:0-6534 GCA_046732115.1 Thermoproteota archaeon | reverse complement strand
CAGCAAATACAGGTTGCTGCCTTCATGTACAAACCAGACTTGACGAGGGATATCTCTGCCTGATTTTCTACCTTTAACGCTAAGCGTTATGTCGTATGCACTATCCAATCTCTGATGAAGTTCGGCTTTGGACATGATATTCTATACTGTACATGTCAGATATACGTTTCATATATAGCGGCATCTCTAAATGTGCTCCAAGTTAGATAATTTGCTGTTGTAAAAGAACTAACAATACTACAACGTAGCATGAAGCTTATTACAATCTTGATAATTATTTTTTAAAGTAGAACTTCTTAACTTTGTATTACTAAAATTAAGATTATTTCATCTAATAAACAAGCTCTTGTATAGCCTCTGCTATCAAAGATAATGCCTAGCTTTGGCTCAAACAACCTTTCATCAATTATAACAAGTAAAGAGTATAATTGATGATTTGTTATTTACAAATGCACTCATTTTGTTTGCTTGTTCACGCAGCGTCTGTAGCATTGAAGTCTTTAGTGTACATTCAGAATTAGTAATGTCAAGGAATTTGTTATCTGGTTATTTAGATTCTGAAGCTCTTCAGATTTAGTCCTTAGAGTAGATTCGAGTTGATAATTATGTTCTTGGAGTTGCTCATATCTAGGTCGAAACGATGGCAAATAATTATTGGCAATCCTAAGTAAATTAACTACTTGTGGTATACCCATTTTTGCTGCCTTTGTTTCTTTGGAGTTTTACAATAAGTTTGCTAGTGCTATTGGGATACAATATACAGATGGTTATTCCAAATAGTCTAGCCATCACCTCATCATCTAAACTTTGCCCTGTAAGTATATCTCTAATTTCTTTCGGAAGATCACGGATCAAAATACTACAAATACATGGATTACTAATCAATAAAACGGCCTTATTTATATAGAATATATATGAATCCCTTGACCTTTTCTCTGATCCCTACTATATCCTTTCTTGTTTTACCATGTACTTTCATATCATGCTCTGCAGCACTTTTGACAACATCTTCCTCAGTCTCTCCTGTTACAATGTAATCACAATAGCCATAACATCCAACTTCACGACAAGATAATAGTAGTAGTTGTTTGTTTGTCATCCCCATGGTATAATCTGATACTATGCTATTGTAATTTACTAAAAGTGCATTATGATTTGTATAAACAGGATATTATAATGACTGACAATTAGAGTGGTAGTTATATGTATTTACTTAATGAAATACAATCCATACATCAAGTTAGAAAGGCGATACTCTATCTACCTGCCTGCCTGCCTATACTTTTTATTCCCAGTATTTACGAATCATCTTACTAAGATTTTATAAATATAGATTGATTAGTAATTGTGATTTGAGCCGTTGCCAGAACCAATCTCTACATCTCCATTGCCTTCAGATACAAACTCACAAAGCACCACCAATACCACTACTAGATTAATAGAGGGTACTGATAACGTACTAAATACTGAATTACTATTTTTCTCTAATGCAAGGAAAGGAATTGATACATGTATGAATTATACACGGCCCGAATTAGCAATTGTACTTGAGCAAATAAAGAACGCATTTCTTAATGCCAAAGCTAGATCTGTTAGACTTCGTTATATTACTGAGATTACCAAAGACAATCTCTCTTACTGCAAAGAGTTAGCATTACTTGTTGATGAGCTAAGACACTTAGATGGTATAAAAGGAAACTTTATGTTAAGTGAATCGGAATACCTTGCCCCTGTAGTTTTATTTGAAAAGGGGAAAATAGCGTCACAGATAATTTGTAGTGATCAAAAGGAAATTGTAGACCAACATCAATACATGTTCGACACACTTTGGAATAAGGGTACGTCAGCACAACAGAGGATAAAAGAGATAGAAGAGGGTGTAGTAGAACAACAATATTATCAAACAACGTTTTTAGAAAATCCAAATGAGATATCAGAAGAGCTAAAAAAGACAATTGATACATCAGATGATGACAGCTGGTCGGTATGTTCAACTTTTGATGGCTTGTTAATGTTGACTTCTAACAAAGACTTTGAAAAAATGCAAGAAAGGCTAGTAGATAGTAATAAAAAAGGCAAAAATACAAGATGGATTGGAACGATAAACAAGGACGACATAGACATTGTTAAAGCCTATCTTAATTTAGGGATGGAGATTAGGCATATCAAAAATCAGCTACCAATGAATTTTGCCCTTTCTTCTAAGGAAATGTATGCAACGATAGATGAAATGAAAGGAGGTAAAATAGCTAGGAACCTTTTGGTTAGTAATGATCCTCATTATGTAAAACATTTCAAATTTATTTTTGAAGAGTTATGGGAAAATGGGATTGTTGCCACTGAGAGAATAAAAGATATTCAATCAGGAGTTGACCTAGCAGATATTGAGGTTATTTCAAGTTCACTAAGAGCACAGGATCAATATATAGACATTGTAAAGTCAGCTTCAAGAGAAATACTGTGGATATTTCCAACTGCCAATGCATTTCTAAGACAAGAAAAGATTGGTGCTATACAATTAGCAAAACAAGCAGCAAAAGAAAAAAATGTTAAAGTTAAGACGTTGGTGCCGGCAAATAATGAATTAGAACAAAAAGTAGAGCAGCTGAAAGAATACACTTCTCCAGGTACAATAGATGTCAGATACATAGAACAAATGTCTGAGACTAAAGCTACAATACTAGTAGTTGATAGAAAGCACTCTTTAGTTATGGAATTAAAAGATGATTCTAAATCTACATTTGTTGAGGCTATAGGATTATCGACCTATTCTAATAGTAAGGCAGGTGTCTTATCTTATGTTTCTATATTTGAAAACCTGTGGAAACAATCAGAATTGTATGAACAATTAACGAAAGCACACGAACAATTAAAGACACATGATAGGATGCAAAAGGAGTTTATTAATGTAGCAGCTCATGAATTGAGAACTCCTATCCAGCCTATCCTTGGTCTTACTCAAATGATCTATTCTAATTTTGATCAAGAGGAATATCCACACGGAAAAAAGCAACAACAAAAAGAATTGTTAGAAGTGGTAATTAGAAATGCGCACAGACTACAACGCTTGACTGAGGATATACTAGATGTTACAAGAATTGAAAGTCAGAATCTTAGCCTTAAATTAGAACAAATCAACTTAGATGAATTAATATTAAATGCTATAAACGATGCTAAAAGAAATCAGCTGACTAAACAAGTCAGCCTGTTATATCATCAGTGTGATAAAGACAATGCAGTATTCATACAAGCAGATAAAGGAAGATTAAATCAGGTTATATCGAATTTGATAAGTAATGCAATTAAATTTACTGAAGAAGGAACCATTATTATAACTTCAAAGAAAGAAGAAAAAGAAAATAAGGTTGTTATAAGTGTAAAAGATAGTGGTACAGGTATACATCCTGATATATTGCGAAGATTATTTCAAAAGTTTGCTACAAAATCATATCAAGGCACAGGGCTTGGCCTTTACATTTCAAAAAGTATTGTAGAAGCTCATGGTGGAAATATGTGGGCTGAAAATAACTCTGATGGTAAAGGAGCTACGTTTTCATTCAGTCTTCCACTTTCGTGAATCGGAAACATGATTCAGCATTACATAATTTGAACTCAATATTATTCTTTCAGAACGTTGTTGTGTGAGTAATTGCAAATGATTAAATCGCTATGACCTTCTCTTTTTGCTGCTTTACAATTAATGACTCTTTTTGAGTTAACTTCTATAGTATTCCTCGCAAAAGGTGCATAAAGCTCTCTAACTAGAGGCGTGTTAGAATTAGTTAACATTACCTTGCACTTCATTTCATCTAATTGTTTGTATATTTCGACAAGCTCTTCTTGGACCTTATTCGAAAATCCATTATTAGTATAGCTTGTAAAATATGCTGTTTTACTTGCAGGACTATATGGAGGGTCTAAGTATATGAAATCTCCTTCTTTTGCATTTAAAGAAGTATGTCTTTATAATCAGCAGCTTTTATTGTTACTGTACAGCTATGAAGAACACGTGACTAAGCTGCTGCTGCTTCGTTTGAATGGAAAACTCGTTTAACTTATTCTCTCGCGCGATAATAGTCTGTCTGAGTTCTATTGGCTAGTTAGCCAGTCAGCTCTGATTACTAAATACACTTATGTCTAATATTTGTGCGTAGGTTGTGACTCCCTGAGTTCGTGACTATCTCTAAATCTTATAGTGACATAAGATCATTAATTAAATTATTCTCATTCAGTTCCTATACTTAGCTATAAGGGTTTCTATTTTGATTCTTCTAATATTATAGCGCATGTAAATATCAATAGAAGATAATCACTAAACAAGGTATTTATGTATAAGAAGATCCTGATAGCTAAGTTGAGATTATTTTGCAGCTGCGTATTAACAATAGAAATAAAATCAGCTCACACACTATTTAATAATATAATAGTTTGATCCTACGAAGCAAATGTACGACGCTGCTGCTGAACAACAATTGATGGCTATCTCAAAGCACCGCAATCGTTTAACCTGTCCTGGCTGTGGGGGCGAGGAGTTCTATATCTATAGAAGCAACAACATAGCATCGGTTGATGAGGACAATAATGAAATGGTTGTTGAATGTAAAAACAGCCAATGTCAAATTGTTACGCAGACATTTGCACTCAAGCCACGGTATCAAGAAGATAAAGTCGAGGATTTTAAAATTATAGACAATCACATAATAATAGATGTATTTGAGTGCAGTGAATGCGGAGAATTTGGCGAGAAGTATCGTGAACTAACAAGATATGCGCATACCACCTATATCAAATATGATCCTCCACATTTTGAGGAATGGCGATGTCCTAAGCACCCAGGTGTAAAAACAATACATATAGACGAGTATATTGAAGATATGCTTCCAATCTAAATGAACCAAAATAATTTAGATTAAAATCTTATTCCTCTTATTGTGGTTCAATGTCTTCAATGTTTGGAGATAACTCACTGAATTATTACTGTATGTTCGCTAATCGTCATTGGGGCTATCACTGTTACTATAAAATTTATTCGAAGCTTGCATTTGATTAACATTATCAACGGCAAAAATTGTTAATAGTTTGTTATGCTAGTAGAAGTGTATTATGAGCGATATGAAATTCGTAACTTTAACATCTTTTGTCACAATTGCACTGCTTATGATTGCTGCTGCAGTACCTATAGCGTCACCAGTGCGGCATGTATTTGCAGAATTTAACGTAAAAGTAAGTGATGACTGTATACAAGCAAGAGACAATAGTCAACAGGTCCTAATCGGCAATAGTTCAAATGCTATCATTATCAACAATTCAACTACCACCCAATCACAGAATTGTGGGTAGTGGTTTAAAATGACTCCAGAACTGCAGCAGAAAACTGAACTACCTAAGCCTAAGTCAATTAATGCATTATAGCTTTTTCATTTCATTCTTTTGTTTTGTATGACCCGCAGATATTCTAGTAATCAATTCATTTATCATCTTTTGCTGCTGTAATATTAACACCATAAACAATGTTTCGGCTGACAAGAATTCATCTTTTGAGTTAGCAGCTCTAATGTAATCTTCATTTTCCCCACACTCTGTAAGCATCTTATTAAACTGAAGTCTATTTTCTTCCCTTAGGGCATACTCATAGTTACTCCATGAGTCGATTTCTTTAGCTAAGATATCGACATTATCATCTTCTTTTTGTTCGTTTGTGGGCATATCATATTAGCAGTTTGACATTCTTTTGAACAATGGAGCCAGAAAGGGGGAGGAAGTCGGGGCGGGTCATGTTCAATGCTTGGCGTTGGTGTTGTGCCTTGTTGGTAGGAGAATGCAAACTGACGATTATAAAAGAATTATCTCCTTTACTGATGATGAGAAGCGGCGATTCTACTATCAACCTTATCTATAAAAAAAATACTTGAAGTTTGTGTTTACTATAGTATAGCCCCATAGCATAACAGCAGCAATCATATATGATAGTCATGCTGCGTAGTCGGGGGGATCATGCATCTCTTGCTTCTGGGGCCGTGAATTGGTTATTAAAACTACATATCTAAAGAATAAATGCATGTTGAATATGAAATATTGATCTTACTGTAGAATTATGTCATCTAAAGATCACATTTCGACAATGTCTATATCCATATCCTAGAATAATACATCAAAGGCACCCCCAGTCTTACTAAACTACCAGCACCTGTTCTAACTTGATCATGCTATTGATGTCGTCTTCTTCTTGGAAGTTCAATTAGATTCATCAAACTATATCCATACTCCAGATTGTGTTTTACATGGTTGATACCATGTGAGGAATCAAGCTTGAATTTATTATCAAGAATATTCTCAACATAGAGCTGAACTCTTCTTATAGATCTAACAGCATGTCCAAGCTCATCAGATCTAACCTCTCTACCTATTTCTCTTTGAATATTATTCTTTAATTCCTGTTGTTGGCCTTCCTTTGTTATTAGTTTGCTATAGTACTGTAACTTACTGTAATTGCGGCAAAGTTCACTTATTTTCTTTAAATCTGAATATGGTAAT
>JBKPMK010000512.1:0-4136 GCA_046732115.1 Thermoproteota archaeon | reverse complement strand
GCATATGAGGTAAATCATGACATTGTAAGAGAGCTGGAAGATAATGAATTGGTTGTGGATATAGTTCAAAAACCTATTGCTATTGATTCATTGATGGCAAAAGTAGCGCAAGGTATTGGGAACTAAATACACAATAGGTGTATATTAGTTCTACATTAGGCTGGCACCTTATTGCTAGCTTTCTAATCATATCAGCCATAAAGAGTAATTAATTCTCTTTCATGTTCTGAACATATATGTTCCAACATAGTCTCATGTTTAAATAGATATTTACGTCCACATGAGTATTTGATTTCTCCCGTGGTTCTTGTTCTTGTTTTTGAAGTGTAGCTATTGTGGCCTCCAACATCATCATCACTACCTCTTATTTTTTCTTCTACTCATAGAATATTCTCCAGTAGATGATAATTACTTCAACTTATTTGGCTACATCTATTAAGTACATCTACTTGGCCAGTGTATATCCAATCCTTTAGCTCTTCATGAGTTGGCTTTGCATCATGCTTGCCGGCTAGATCGAGATCTAAGAGTACCACGTTAACTTCACCTAGTAGTGGTTTGTCTTCTTCATCTATCTTGAGTGACTTGTTCCCATCGTAACAGGCTATTTCCATTCTTGTATAACGGCTGCTAAACATCTTCTGCCCACTTATTAGGACATACACTAATAAGTCATTATTTCTCCTTTACGTATTCTATGGCTCTCTTGTCGATGCCCAAAATTGGATCTTGGAAATTAGACGACCTTGTTAAGGATCCGACTGAAAAAGAATTTCAAGATTTTCTGGAATCCATTACAACCAAGGTAGGGCGACTTGAAACGAGGAAAGCGGAACTTAATAACGGTATTTCAGCAGTAGAATTCGAAAATTTTCTTCATTCAATTGAAGAAATATCAGAAAAGGTAAGTATAGCTAGTGGTTATGCTCATTTGAGCTATGCAGCTGATACGTCTTCAAATGAACTGGCTGCACTTGAAACAAGAATGGCAACATTTGGATCCAATATCGCCAACAGACTTCTCTTCTTTGACTTATGGTTCAAAAAAGATCTTGATGAAGAAAATGCACAACGTCTGATAGAGTCAGTATCTCCTGTCTACCGAGAACATCTTAAATATCTACGGCTACTTGCGAAGCATACATTAACAGAACCAGAAGAGAGGATCATTAATACCCTCGAAGTTACAGGGACAGGTGCTCTTATCAAGATCTATGATAGAATGACTAGTGGTTTTGAATTTGTCGCGAAACTTAAAAGAGGCAGAAAGTCAATCATAAAGACATTCACTAATAGAGAAAAATTGCTCACTCTTACACGTAGTATAAAGGCGGGGGAAAGAGAAGCAGCATACAAATCTCTTTTGGAAGTTTACAAGAAAAATAGTGGTGTATTAGGTGAAATTTATCAGAACCGAATAGTCGAATGGCGTGATGAATGCTTGAACATGCGTGGATTTAAATCACCAATTTCAGTCACAAACACACAGAATGACTTAGACGATACAACTGTGGATACTCTTCTTGGTGTATGTAAACGTAATTCGGTAGTTTTCCAAGAATATTTTAAACAAAAGGCAAAGATGCTTGGTGTGAAGAAATTGCAGAGATACCATCTATATGCTCCTTTAACAATAAAGGCATCACATCAGAAAAGGTTTACCTATGGCGAAGCGGTTGATACAGTACTACAAACGTTTGAAGATTTCGATCCGAAATTCAGAGAATTAGCTGAGAAAATTTTTAATGAGCAGCATATAGATTCTGAAATAAGAAAGAGTAAGATAGGCGGTGCTTTCTGTTCTTCGATATCGCCAAAAATCACTCCATATGTGTTATTGAATTTTGATGGTAAATCTAGAGACGTCTCTACTATTGCCCATGAATTTGGACATGCAATTCATAGCATGACGGCATCTGATAAACCACTGACTGTGTGGCATGCTCCGCTCCCATTAGCTGAGACTGCATCAGTATTTGCAGAAATGCTTCTCAATGATAAGCTGTCTGAAAGGTTAACTAAGGTAGAACGAAAGATATTACTTGCACAACAAATAGATGATCTGTATGCAACTATAATGCGACAAGCATACTTTACTCTCTTTGAAATTGATGCACATCGACTTGTGGCTGAACGGAATGCTACGATAGATATGCTTTCAGAATTATATCTGAACAATCTAAAAGAACAGTTTGGAGATTCAATAAATGTTACTGATGATTTTCAATGGGAATGGCTTTACATACCGCATTTTTATCATACTCCATTCTACTGCTATGCATATTCATTTGGAAATTTATTGGTTGTCTCGTTATACCAGCAGTACAAGTCAGAAGGAAAGTCATTTATTCCAAAATATCTTAATATATTGTCGGCAGGAGGTTCGCAAAAACCCGAACACTTGCTTAAGGAGTCTGGAATTGACATCTCAAAGGATGAATTCTGGCAGCAAGGATTTGATCTAGTTGCTACTAAGATACAAGAGCTAAAGAAGATGAATTAATAGACCAATGCATAGTATTGAGATCTTGATAAACAATAAATTTTATTTAAACAGCAAGTCAGTTGCTTTAAGAATAATAATTTTCATCAAACTTTTGGAAGTTTTCAATTTTTTATCATCACTGCAAATAATGCCTTTGGAAGTGGATCTAGAGTTCCTTGATAAACTGTTTCTTTTATACTATCTATCCTGAAGTATTTACTAAACAAATCTCTTATCCCCTCTTTTGAAAATTTGTATGGACCTTCCTGCCTAGGTTCTTTGTCACTAAAGCATTTTAGGAATAATATCCCGTTATCCTTCATTATTTGTCTTATTTTGGTGATGTATCTTTGTCTATCTGTTGATAAGAGAACATGAAAACAGCCTCTATCGAAAATATAGTCAAATTGATTCTCTTTGAGATTGGAATTTAAAATATCATCTATTACAAAATTTACATTTTTCTCATTAGCATAAACATTTCTTGCTCTTTTGATTGCAGCTTCAGACAAGTCAGAACCTATAACCTGAAAGCCACGTTTAGCAAGCCATATAGATTGTGTAGCTGGACCAGTACCAAGATCAAGGAATTTACCATTGGTAATTTTTCTGCGATATAATTCTTCTTCTAAATCAGAATCAAGATTTTCATTGTACCATGGCATAGTCTCTACCTTTTGGCTTTTGTATAATGTCTCCCAATCAGGAAATTCTTTAGACAACTAGGAAAATCTAGAATCTGCAAAGCATATTATACTTTTAAGATAAGCTAATGCTCGTTGTACATTGTTTTCCTTGCAAATTTAATTGAAAGGTATTATTTATTCTCCAATTATTTGTAGTGTTATTCTACGTTCCCTTGACCTGGTGTCTAACTCGACGAATACTATTTGTTGCCAAGTACCAAGTATTAAATTTCTATCTTTGAAAGGAACAGTTAAGCTGGGTCCAATTAAAGAAGCTCTTACATGTGAGTGTCCGTTTCAGTCATGCCATGTTTCATCATGTTTGTATTTTACATCTTTTGGAATAATCCTATTCAACATCATGGGAAATCACTTCTTAGGCCAGGTTCATATTCAATTGTAGTTACAGCAGCAGTTGAACCTGATACGAAAATAGTAACTATACCATTCTCAAGCTTACTTTCCAGTATGGCTTTCAACGTTTGATCTGTTATATCGACCATATCATTTTCTCCTTTAGAATTAATTTCAATCGTCTTTGTAATTACAGTCATCCTACCAAATCCAATTTAAGTTAGTTGGTTAGTTAATTAGTTACTCAATCATGCCATCTGAAATGAAATACATACTGCTTGATTTACAGGCTAAAGATGAAGGTATTGCTATCATAAAGATCAACAGACCTCAAGTACTAAATGCTCTTAACAGAGAAGCAATGTCAGAATTATCTACAGCAATTGACATTGTTGGTGCAGATGATAAAATACAAGTTCTAATTATTACTGGTACAGGAGAAAGATCATTTTGTGCAGGAGCAGATATCAGATATGTAATAAATATTGATCCTATTGAAGCAGAAAAGTATGCAACTTTTATTCATGGTTTGCTTAATAAAATAGAGAATTTAGAAAAACCAGTTATTGCTGCAGTTAACGGTTATGCTTTAGGAGGTGGCTGTGAAATTG
>JBKPMK010000511.1:0-7060 GCA_046732115.1 Thermoproteota archaeon | reverse complement strand
ATCAGCTACCAGATTATATCAAGCAAAAATTAGAAGAAAAGTAAAAGATCGATGACCATCTATATTTGCATTTTTGAATTCTTTCAACTATCAGCTTGTTCTTTATATGGCGTCAACTCTACAGTCAAACCATCGCTCCATATATAATAATTATAAATTATATATTATTATATATTTATTTTAGTTTTGTACCTAAAAGCGGTAATAGCTCCAACAAGGAATAATGCTATTTCCGGATGTCTTAGTCTTAATAGACCAAAGTTACCAATTGAATACAACATGACAAAGCTGAGTATTATCAATCCAATGCCAATCGATTTGGTATTGTTTTTAAAAATAAACATGGATATGAAAACAAAGGCGCTAATCGCTAAGACCGATAGTGATAGCTGATGAGCGACAAAAATTAGATCATAAACGACAAACAAAGCCCCTATAATTGTAAGTATTTGATAGCTTCTCATTATGTAGGACTCTGTCTATTTAAAAATGCACATACCTAATCTATTATCTATGATATTTATGATACAAGTATTCTAAATTAGGATTCATTATAATGGCAAGCGTTGATATCAAAAAATAGAGTTAGTTCATTATTGAGCGATTTGTATTTCGTTACTAGGAGTCAAGTTCTGAATTATCCAGAACCCATTGGGCCCATATGTCGGGGTCCTATCATCATACCGCTGCCATGATCACCAAATCCTCTCCCTGCACTATATCCTCCAGAAAATGGTCCCATTTTACCTTGGCCAAACATGCCAAGTTGGCCTAAACCTAAATTTCCAGATACCAATGATGGTGGTGTTTGCTTATACAGAACTTTTCCATTTCCTGCATCTACTATAACAGCAGTAGTTGTATTGTTGCTATTATTTCTTACATGTACATCATATACCAAATAGCCATTTAGCGGACGAATGAATGCTAAAGTAGCTGAAGTGTTTGAACCCACTGATTTTTGAGCTATTGTTATAGCATCATTTAAAGTAGTCTTGACTTTTGAAGATAAAGCACTGCTTATTGTAGAACCAAGAGGTATTGATCCTGTAATGTTGGTGATAGGAGAAGCAGTGGTTGAAGCTGTAGTAGCATTTTTGGATGCTGTACTATTAATGGTTGTTTGTGCTAATACTTCAGAGCTAACTGCTGCTGTCAAAAGTACTGCTGCAGCAATAACTATTGCTCCATACGATAGCACTTTCTTACTTTGCATCAGGCTGGTTGTCATATGGTTTTATCGTGTCATATGATGGATAGAAGATAATATAAACGTAATGCCATTTATGTCACCATATCGATATATTTATGTCCATCAAAGGGAGTAGTAGTTATAGAACTGTCCTTATCAAACAAGGAGGAGTAAATGCTGTATTAGCAACAACAACGAAAAGTGCTACTACAACAACACCAAATGGAAATAATATAAACTGTCAATCCAAAAACGGATCTGCAAAAACTCAAACATCTCTGGGCGCCTAAGGTTTGCAGCTGGAAAATGTATAGGCGAAAATGGTGGAACTGTGGCAGCAGGAGGAGTCAAATCCAACTCAGGATCTATAGGAATGCATGGCATTAACGGTCCAAATGGCAATTCTCATATAGGGGGATTTATCAAAAGGTAAGTAAACAGCATTATTGTTAATGCTCTATTTTTACTTTATACAAGTTTCATAGCATATGTCTCTTCTAGACATGTGCATCCATATCTAAATACATGTAACCTAATGGCTATTTGAAGCAGGATTCCTGCTAGCTCATTTGGATATGTAATCATTATATCATGACCAGCATCGACAGTGAAATCAATATAACTTATTGTAGCCCGCATGTGTTGACAGAGACATGAGTAAGGAAATAATGGCAATGGTTGCTGTTTTTGTAATGTTCATAATAAATTTTTATCTATCGCAAATAGCCAACCGCAAACGACAAATACTATTGCCACTAAGAAACCACTTCCAGTACTTTTGATACATGGATATGCTTCAGATGCATCAGCATGGTCAAAGCGGGAAGATTTACTCAAAAAAGATGGTATTACATTTTATCCTATTACATTCTACAAGTCAGATGATAAATGCGGTTCTGCTGCAGATCATGCCAAGGAATTAAATTTACAGGTTCAACAAATTCTTAACAATATAACAGGATCATCTCCCAAACAAGTAAACATAGTTGGTCATAGCAAAGGAGGACTAGATGCAAGAGTTTTTTTTGCAAACAATGCTTTTACTAACAATAAAGCTGTTGCAAATCTAATAATGATTGGAAGTCCTAACGCAGGTTCGTCTATAGCACAATCAAGTAATATTTGTGAACCAGCAGTAGAAGACCTGAAACCTGAAGCAGCAGATACCAAAGTAGGGATGAATCCAAATACAAAGTACTATACTATAGCTGGCGACTGGAATCCTTCATTATTGCTCAATTGTCCCCAACTCTTGGGAGGAATTGGATATGCACAGCTTCCAAAACCTAATGATGGAGTTGTACCTTTGTCAAGCGTAGAATCGCAAGGATATTTCCATAATCTCGGACATACGTCTAACTGCCATACAAATCTATTGAGCGACAAGGAATATCAGCTAGCCAAGCCTATACTGCTTAAAACAATAGAAGAAATACAATAGTAGAAGTTTACATCAACAATCAAAGTGCATTTTGTCTATGCTGCGGAATGCAGCTAAGGCTAACACCACCCAGCGAGAACATGCCAGCCGGAGTTTAGGGTTAGTGAAATACATCTGCTTCCCAGAATTTCCTTATTTGCAGGGAATCCTAAAGCAACAAAAACTCATTTAGTATCCAATATGACAGCACATGAATAAATGAGTCCCTAGATCTTAGACTACAGTCTCTTTTAGACCCAATGTGTTTCATCGAACACATTATACTGTTAGTGTTTAATGCAAAACCAACTTGAAAATTGCTAGCGCTTCTGCATCAGAAATTGTAGATATTACAACAGATAAAGAATCATCTTCTTGCATGTTTTTATTGTTAGTCGTTGTTATTATGATTATTGTTTATGGATGATTGTGTTTGTATCCAAGTGGCTTTGTATGTAAACTAGTAATTAATTGCTCAACTTGGTAAACAAATTGTATAATTAATATTATATTGTATGATATAGCTTCATTAACCCAAAACAGTATTCTTTTCCATAATATTTCCATGAAGAGGAGGGTTATTATGATAAGCCTAATCTTTACCCTAAAAGTATCCTGTGACAAGGCATAAAGGTGGTTTTGTTTTCTTTTTATAAAAAGTGAATTGTATTGATGATCCCATTTATTCTGGCTTTATGAGTGACCCCTTGATTTGGACAAAAAAGCAAAAGTTATGAATTAGTGATCAGCCGCCTTAAAAGCAAGAAAGGCTTGATCCTCATATCTTAGTGCATCAGACAAAAGCTGAGTTGATTTACTATCTTCTTCTTTGTTGTCTGTAGCCAGCAAGTTTCTAAAATGTTTGTAGCTTTCTATTTCTGATTGAAACGATTGAATGGTGAAATCACGAGCTTTAGTGTATTTTTCTGAATCCGGCAATGATTTTGCTCTATACACTAACGATTGAAATTTAGGGAGGTATTGATCAGTAATAGAGATCATAGTCGCATTGCTATATTGTTTTAATTTCCACTTGCCCACCTCACTTTGATAATTGTGAGTTAGTATTCGCGACTCATCAATAAGTCTTGCATAGGCTTCTGAAAAAGCCTGTACTTTTGAGCGTTGTATCTGTAAGTATATTGCAAATGCAACTATTAGAGCAAACACACATATTCCAGAAAAAATGATTATTCGTTCTCTTTGCTTGTACTTCATATCGAATATTAGATAATAACACGGGATTGCAAATTAAAAAACATTAAGAACAGGTTGCATCTACCAGTCTTTTCTTGTTGTAATACTTGTGAAAATAAAACCCAAAAAAGGAATTTGTACGCGCTGACAGATGTAACTATCAGAAATACAGTAAAAGAACTGAAAAATAAGCCGGAATTATCCAATTCACAACATCTGAGATATCAAAAAAAAGGCTCTCGGTCTTGACTCTTCTGTATGACCGCGCAATCGGATCACACTTGGATACCGCTCGGCAATGACTACGATGGACACGCATTTGATAAATTAAATTCGATTATAGTATTCATTTGCTAATAATATTATTTATTTCAGCCTTAAGGCGCAAAAAATGGTGGTCAAAATGCATTAACCTACAAAATTATAAGTATTCAGACTTAATTTAATTATCTTATTCTAATTCTGATGTCGTTAGTAACTTTAAAATAACATTGTCAGTAGAAAACATGCAACTATCTATGACATTACCTAAAGGATATGGTCAAAAAGCAAGTACATCGGGAAAAAGAAGCTTTGAAGATTGGTGGAGGACTGTTCCGGAGGATCTTAGGAGCAAATCACGTAAAGGAGACGAAGGAAATAAACCGTTGCTAAATCAGGTTAACTACGTCCTTTTGCATCTCCATCTAGCCGGTAAACATGATACGAAGCCAAGTCATGAAGAGCTAAAAGATTGGCTGCATAGCGGTCAAGTAGATGTCCTTAGAATGAACACTGCAAAAAAATAAAAGCATAACATTCCTTTTTTCTTTTTCTGAAGATTTATAATATTCAGAAGCTGTAATTTTATGAAAAGAAAAGTATGAAAAGGACATGTAAGATAGCCAAGCTGATTTATGCAAATCTAAGAATATTTTCGAAGCATGGACATGTTCAAATTATAGAGTTATAGCGAACGTTGGAGCAAGCTAATCTTATTCATAATGGGACCGATCATCTAATAATCAACATGGGATGAATTGCTAGTGTTGATAGGCCTTATATAAATTAGGTTAAATTAGGTTCTTAGTTTTACTATTTGTTTTTAGTTATTATTATTATTATTATTATTATTATTATTATTATTTCTAGGATGGTGATAGTGACCACTAAGAGTAGTAGCAGAGAGAACACGAAACTGTAAAATACCCTTTTTTATGATCATCAGCCAATGATAAAAATAACATCCTTAGTGTTTGTACTAACACTTAGTTTGGGTATCATGTTCGCATCTATAGCCATCTGTGGGGGCTTGCCGAAGGCATTTGCACAAGATAACCAAACTAGGGCAACATCATCATCATCAGTAGCAGCTAGGTTATCAGGATCACAATCTCACATAACAAAGATAAAAATTACATCACCTACGAGAGATCAACAACTACCAGCGGGAAAAGACCTTACCGTGTATGGAACTTCTATAGATAACGCTACTTCTAATGATTGCAAAGTATCTGTTATTGTAAATAAAGTGAGACCGTATCAAGCAGCTACTGCTACTGGACCTGCAGGTGCCACTGACTATTCAAAATGGAAATTTGACATTACCTCGAAGTACACTACTATTAAGCAAGGTGATAACAGAATTACAGCTAAATACGAGTGTGCAAATAATCCTGATGCAAATTCATTTTCAAGCGTAAATCTTACCGGGATATCTGATACGCACACAACAGCAGCATCGCCATCATTGTCTCCTAATCAAACAAACTCTTCTTCTAAATCACTGCCCGCACCATCCGTAGACTCAAATCATATAGCAAAACAGCAGCAGGCTGCTGCTAATAATACCGGCGCTAGAAACAACACCACAGCAAGCCCACTAGCCAATATTCCTGTAATAGGAAAGTTATTTGGAGGTAAATAGGAATAGAATACCTGTTTATTGATATGCTCAAAGAATAAAAATCTGTCGAACATCGCTACTGGTATCACCACCGACAATCGCGTAAATTCATTATTAGAGCAAAAGATAGACTTAATCACTGAGGAATTGCCACACAATTATTCCGATGGTTTGTATAAACTACGCATAGATAACGCCTTATCTATAACAGATTTCATATTAGCCTTAAAGATAGAAGTTAATCTGTCAGCTCATCATATCATGAATAATATTGTTTGTATTATCATTGATTTATTACGCCTGCACGAGATCATGACAGCATATAAAACTGTAAAATACTTTTTTTTACCCTTTATAGCACAACGAGAAAAAGCACAGAATCATCATTGTTGATTATACTAACACTCGCTTTTAGTATTATGCTGGCATCCACTATTTCTGCAGCTTCACAACTAGTATCTGCACAAAAAAATCAAACAACAACAAATGTCGCACCAGCTGGAAAGCAAGCAACAAAAATTATAAATCAAACACCAATTAGACCACTACTACAGTTCAAAAGAAGATAGAGCCAGTTGGAAATGTACCTATACCGGGTAACCAAACAAAGCTATCACCTCCAGGTAGTCAAGCAAAATTACCTGCTGTGAGCAACAATACAACTGTTACTCCTGCTGGAAAAACAACAACTACGATAATTAATCAAACAAGCACACCACTCAATGTAACTTCAACGAATGCAACTACTGCAGCCAAACAGCCACAAACAACATCTTTACCAACTAATCAGACAGCAGTATCACCGTCATCAGGAGGCAGCAGCGGCAATCAGACAGGGAACAATACCTCAGCAAATCCACTGGCCAATGTTCCAGTAATCGGAAAGTTATTTGGCGGTAAATAATAATAGCAATACGATAAGTTAGCCCGTCCACTTGATTGGAAAGGGGGTAAATAATTTTTTATTTTAACCTAATTAGTAACTTTCATAATTATAGAATAGATCTGTATTAATAAATTGGTACAGATCATGATTTCAAGCAGCTTTGGATATCTTCAGAGTTAGTTCTTATCAGTACGGATATAGAGAAGTATCCACTATTCAATTTTAAAAAACAAGCAGCTTTGACTTCTTGAAGACTTTCTGTTATAATATTAAAAAGGTGAAAAATAGTTATGCGATATCGGCCTTTTATTGCGATATTTACTTATTTGATCCTGCAGTGCCTTGTTCATATTCACTACCAGTATCAGCAGCACCAGCAGTTCCTTTTGTCATACCACTACGCCTACCTTTTTCTGCAGCATCTTGGCTACTTGTACTTTGCTTTCCTGGTTCTACAATCTTTACCTCACTTGGGTCTCT
>JBKPMK010000510.1:0-4409 GCA_046732115.1 Thermoproteota archaeon | reverse complement strand
TTAGCGAACTACAACAAGACAATATTGGCGGTCAACGTTCCAAGATCGATGTAGTGGCCACCATTCTTCATATTTGTCTAGACGGGAGTTTAAAAAATCATATAATTGGAAAGGGTAATCTAAGTGATTCTATGACTAATCATTATCTCACCTTATTGCTTTATCACAATTTATTAGAAACTTACAAAGATGAGGGCAATAATAATAGGACATATTATAGGACTACGCGAAAAGGGAAAGCCGTTATAGTACATTATAACGAGATACAGAAGCTCTTTCTAAAAACGGCCATATTAAATTCAAAAAACAATAGCAGTACTGGCGATAGATACTATTTAGAAAAACGCAAATATGCCCATAGTTCCACTCTATATCCATACAAGATTCTCATCATAGATGACGAATCAGATATCACTTCTGCATTAAAGAGTGGTTTGCAGCTGCAGGGATTCAAAGTCGACGTATTTAACGAACCCCTTAAAGCTTTATCAAACTATAGCGTTGGTACTTACGATTTATTGATTCTTGACATAAAAATGCCTAAAATGAATGGATTTGAATTATATAGAGTGATCAGGAAATTAGATAAGGGAGTTATAATTTGTTTTTGGACAGCGTTTGAAGTTTGCTACGAAGAACTAAGAAGGATGTTTCCAGCAATGGACGAAAGATACTTCATTCGAAAACCGATCGCTATGGACGAACTGATAGATCGTATACAAAATGTAATATCGCCATCAGCGGAGATGACAAATCCTATGACTCCTGATGGCAGCGCTGCTAAAAATCAGGAAAAATGAGATTTTTGCAGTTTCCGCAGAAAAGTTATATCTTACTTACTATTATTGCTGTTTGTGCAACATTATTAGCTATCCTCTCCTATCAGTATTCTATTTCTTACTCTGATCAGACTCTTAAACTTGAGTCAGAAGACATTAGATCCAACGCGAAAATACAAGCAGACTATATTTCGTTAATTTTATCAAATGGGATAAACTCCGTTAAATCAAATCTACAGGTTCTTTCTAATTCCCGTGGACTTCAAAACCATGACAATGCCAGCGGAATATTGTTAGATGCAGTACAAGAATCTACAAACGAGTTGCCAGATTCTTATATGTGGCTAGATGAAAATGGCAAATTGATTTGGTTAAGTGGTAGTGCTAGTAACCTCAACGAAGGCAAAATCCAAAATCCATACAGTCTTAATTTCAGTAATACACCTTATTTTAAAATACCTAAGAATACTCGTGCTCCATATTACGGCAATACTATAGTGGAACAGAATAACAACAGGAATCCTGTTAAAGTGTATATTTCCTACCCAATTATTGATAAACATAATCTAAATGCTAATAATAGTCCTCTAGGATCATTCAAAGGCATAGTTGCTGCCATAATAACATTTGACCTCCAGTCAGGCATTCTGAAGAAACAATCATCTGCGGAAGTTCAAAAGAATTTGGTAATACTTGTTGATAATAATGGGACAATTATGTCGTCATACAATAATCGATTGACTGGTAAAAATATATTTCAATACGAGTCTCAAATCTCAGGCGCCAAATCACAGTCACTGGATGACTTTATCAGGCGCTCGCTTGCAGGATTTAATACTGATTCTATTGATATTGAGTTAGGTACTAAAATGAGCAGCATAGTGTCCAAGCCTATAACCAATAACGGAAAAAAACTCTGGACAATATATGTTATTTCTCCACACGACCTCACAAATACTGTTAACTCACTTTTTAAACAACAAAATAACTTTAGTACCTTGATGATAATAGCAATAGGATTAATAGCATTTGGAATCGCATGGATAATCATATCATGGAACAAAGGGTTAGAATCCATCATAAACTCAAGAACACTTGAGTTGAAGGAAGCAAACAATTATCTTGTTTCAATTAATGAACAATTAAAAATTCATGACAAAATGCAAAATGAATTTATTAACATCGCAAGTCACGAGATGAAAACACCTACCCAATCAATCCTGTTGCATTCAAGCCTTTTGTTTGCCCAACCTGAGGTAAGAGAAGAATCTATAGAGGCTATACGTAGAAGCGCGACAAGACTTCAAAGATTAACAAATGATATACTTGATGTAACAAGAATAGAAAGCCATACGTTAAAACTCAATAAGGAACGGTTCAATTTAAAAAGTATAATTACAGATCTTCTAGAGGAATACGATGCGGAAGTTGATAGTGGAAGGATTCAATTAATCTATGAGCCTAAAGATATTTTTGTTTTAGCGGATAAATCAAGAATAATCCAAATTATTTCTAATTTATTGAACAATGCAATGAAGTTCACGCAGGAAGGATCCATTCACGTAACCACAGAGAAGCAAACCGATAATTATAATATTGATGATAATAAATTTGTCGTCATAAGTGTCGTAGATACCGGTACCGGTATAGATCCTGGAATATTACCAAAGGTATTTTCGAAATTTACTACAAAATCTGATATGGGCATTGGGCTGGGCTTGTACATATCAAAGAACATAGTTGAAGCTCATGGTGGTAAAATTTGGACTGAGAATAATAAGGACTGCAAGGGAGCTACATTTTACTTTAGCCTACCATTGAGCAGATAGATAAATTATTGGTATAATACATTTCTGATGTCAAATACACACATACTGAATTGAAAAATATTTTAGATTAGACTTAATTCAATCCTGTTGATGGAACCCAGCAAATCAATCTATTGTATATGCTCAAGACAATATTTACACATATCATGTACTTATAACTCAAACTTGAACTTTCGCAACTTGTATAATAAACTCGCAAAACACCAATTTCACATTATTTTTGAAATGCCATAACACCTATGAAAATGATTGATAACGTGCAAGATAACGACTTTGGTTCGTGCACGTAAGCAAACATCATAAGGGAGGAGGATTAATGTGAAATATTATCAGGTAAACCCTAAGATGGAGAATGATAAGAACAGGATATTGCTCGTAGATGACGAAAGTGATATTACAATTGCCTTTCGCATGTCCCTGGAAAGTAATGGGTTCATAGTTGATACATTTAATGATCCTCAAGGAGCGTTATCGAATTTCAAAGCAGGGGTATATGATCTATTGCTCATTGATATAAAGATGCCAAAAATGAATGGCTTTGAATTATATCAAGAGATAGAGAGGATAGATAATAAAGTCAAGGTTTGCTTCATTACAGCATTTGAAGTGTATTACAAATCGTTAAGGGAACTGTTTCCTACCACGAATGTAGATTGCTTTATTAAAAAACCAATTACAACTGACGAGTTAGTAGAAAGAATAAGGACTGAACTTGGTGCTTCTTGAGTCAGTATTGGTGTGTAGCAATAAATGAATTTTGGTTTGAAGGGTATGCATGCTATTGATATTTTAGAATAACGTGTGGAAATATAATGCGCGGGACCATTAGCAGCTACCAATATATATACTTTGTTAATGGTTGAACTCTATTGAGTTCGTCATCATACCATACATACCATATCTTCGATTGCCGATCTGTAATCAATAAATCCGTGTCCACCTGCAACTCGCCACATGCAGTTGATTATTCTGCATATTCTTAAATCAGGAGCCAGTTAATGAGTACGATTAATGCCCATAATGCCCATTCTGATTTCCTGTCCTTGCAATAAACCCCAGGCACAAAAAGATGACGAATTTTCCAGTTTAGCCAGTGAAGGTTGCACAATATTGTGGTATTGTTTGCATTTGAGGAGGACATTGCAGAGGTAATATTTGTTAAACTACCTCTCCATGAACCAGAAAGGAGCCATGCTGGTTTTCCATCCTCCGGGTTATATAATATTGTTTTGAGCAGGGATTCCAACAGATTGTTGTAGTGATCGTAGGGAAGTGGTATTCATCGTCATACCGTTACCACGCATATTTGTAGTTGCAGATAATGGCTAAGCAAGCATAATTATCACACCTGGTGTCAAGACTACAGTCATTCCTAAAGTCATGGAATCTTTAGAATTCATTGCCAATACCTTAAAAATGAGGGCACATATTAGCCCTTTGTATTGAGGCGATGCACCATATTGATCATATCAAAAAAACACGTAGCAAATAAGTATTAAGTATCGATGAAAATGAAAAGCGTATTACCTTAATATATCTCAAAGTTTGAATAAACCGGTCAGTTTTAAAGTCGTTAGATATTGTGGTTCCAGTTGTCAAATACTGTAATGAATGAATTGGAATTGGATAATACTATAGCAAAATAAAAAATTGGAATGTAGTCTTTAATGCAGCTTTTAACCTTCGAATTTTAGAACTGTGTGAGTATTTACGGGGGCATTGCCGAATACATTACCTGCTGATCCAGGGCCATATGCAGCACTTTGGTAGTTGTCTGCTGCGACGATTGAAGTAGAACCTG
>JBKPMK010000509.1:0-24740 GCA_046732115.1 Thermoproteota archaeon | reverse complement strand
ATATTATTACAGCCATGTTGATAGGACAGTAGGGATTAATATTTGGTGAACCTTATAGAACAACCGCCGAAAATATCTGTAAGAGATAATGTATGGGTTGGCATACCAATCGGCGCAGTTATTGTGGCAATTATAACCGCCAACTTTATACTTTTGAACTATGTTCATGTTTTTACTTCCATCCTGTGGACAGGAACTGATATATTTATGGCATTTTTACTAGGGCCGGTACTTAGAAAGGTAAGCCTTTCGACACGAAGGGAAGTTACCTCCTGGCTTATGCCAAAGATGGTCTTTTACATGCCAACAGTCTCTGCGGTTACAACTACTGCAGGTTACTTTCTTGCTTTAAGGCTAGGTTTCATTTCTTTACATCCTCCTATAGTTTATTGGATGCTTGCAGTATTGGTCATAGTAATAACTATGTTCATACAAGGGTTGGGCATTCTCTTACCGACAAACCTTCGCATATATTTTGAATTGAGAAATGACAAACCGGATATGACAAAGATCCAGAAATTTATGAAACGATATGTTAAGGTTGTCGCTACTCAGGCGGTATTGCAATTCCTCATAATCTTCATCATGGCTAACTTCGCAACAGGTTTTCCTCTGCGGCTATAGTCTTAAGAGCCAAAAAATTCTTTATTATAAATTCTGCTTGTGCAAGCCTATGGACAGTGATGCTCAAAAAGAACATTGGATAAAAAAATCTGTAGTATATTCTGAATTTAACGTTTTGTAGATGCTGATAGTCGCAACACTTGGTTGACACGAGTAAAGTAAAAAAGAAAGCGTATCATTCTGAAAAAAGAAAAGTAAAGATGAAGTTTGGCATACAGCACCCAAATTTTAGTTACGACTACCCTAGAATGGACGTTTCACACATAGCTCTTACGTTAAAGAATTTAATTACTACTGCTGAAAGGTTTGGCTATGACTCTTTCTGGCTAATGGATCACTTTCATCAAATTCCTGTGGTGGGATCGGTAAATGAACCCATATTAGAAGGCTGGACAGCACTTTCCTTTCTGGCTGCATTAACTTCCAATATAAAGATAGGGACACTTGTAACTGGCAATATATACCGATACCCATCAGTACTTGCAAAGACAGGTGCAACATTAGATGTATTGAGCAATGGTCGACTAATTATGGGAATAGGTGCTGCATGGAACCAAGAAGAATCCTTGGCATACGGAATAAACTTCCCATCAAATAAAGATAGATTCTTGATGCTAGAAGAAGCGGTACAGATTATAAGAAAGATGTGGAATAAAGATGAGAATCAAAGTACTTTTAATGGTAAATTCTACAGATTATACAACGCATATTGTAATCCCAAGCCAATTCAGGATCCTATGCCTCCGATTATGATAGGAGGTAGTGGAGAAAGAAAAACTCTAAAATTAGTAGCAAAATATGCCGATGCCTGCAATATTTTTGGTTCGCCTCAGACTATAAGCAGGAAGTTGGCTGTTCTTAAAGATCATTGCATGACATTAAACAGAGATTTTGACACAATCCTAAGGACTAAACTTGTTCATGTAATTATTGATAATAATCAGGAATTACTTGCAAATAGATTAAATGAACGTTTTAAAGGAGTACCAGAAGAGGACAGAAATGAGTTTGTTATTTATGGTACTCCAGAGCAAATAATAAGTCAGATACAATTATTTACTGACTCCGGAATTGAGTATCTTATTGTTAATTTCGAGTCGGGACGAGAAATTGAATCACTCGATCTTTTTGCAACCAAAGTCATGCGCTATTTTACTAACATATAACCCGTAATTATCATGATTACTTATCTATCAATCCTTGTATTACCGACGCCACTAATGAGAAATCCTGGTCATAACATTGACAAACTTTCTTGCAGTATCTAATTTTAATTTATTAGGTCGCATATACAAAAATTATGGTAGATTTAAAACCCTTAGAGACACTCGGAACCAAAACAGGCATATTATCTTGGGAAGCGGCGCCAACTACTGCGCTTCTAGATTAAGTTTCTACATAATCTAGATGACGACAATATTCGATCTCTATATCTTCCTATCCACGTACTTATGGTGAATTAGCATATCAAGTTCTTACTTTTCTAATGGAATTTCTCCCTTCTGTAGGTGTTCTGTCAACACATGTTTCTGCATATCGCCAAAGCTCTCAAATTGTATATCACATGATTCGCGCGTAATACTATGAGTCTTTAGCACTGTATCATTTCGCGACAACGTTTAACCCTATTTTTGTAAATGTTAATAAAAACTTGTATTTGATATAAAGGAGCAGAGATGAATTCTAAAAAGTGTCAATTTTTGATCTTTTTCAAATCATAAAAACTACCATCAAGACTCCCCTCATTATCATGCATTTTTCCCGGGGAAAAATGTGTAGTGGATACCATATCATCTATCCTTTATTTTTATTAACATCCTCACTTTAGTATCAACTTCACCTTATCGCTATTGAATTATATTTGATCTATGTGCATTAAAAATGCAGCTCTTATTTTGCATATAGGCTACTTAGTTGGTTTCTTTATTATTCTTTACGAGGGTTTCGATGGTTGTACTATAAAATAGGAAATAATCAAATACCATAATAATGCAAAGTACATTGATAATTGTGTATGAACATGAGGCCCTTCAATAGATCGTCGTCTTGTGTTATCATTATACCCTTTGTCATTGTTGGGATTATATCTGTACTCATTTTACTATCTTTCTTTCCTAATGGGCTACCCGAGGCATATGGCCATGCCTTTACAATAAGAAGTGACCCGTCACCTTCACAATCTGCACCTACTCCGCCGACTAAAGTAGATGTTTACTTTAGTGAACCCATAGACCTGCGCTACAGTACAATAAAAGTCATAGACGCAGGCGGAAAACAAGTTGATAACAAAGATGAACACTACATAGGTGGCGATCCGTCATCACTAAGTGTAACACTTCCTTCCTCCGGTCTAAAGGATGGAGTATATACAGTTTCTACTAAAGTGCTTTCTTCTACAGATGGCCATGTGGTGGACAGTGCATTTGTGTTTGGCATAGGCCAGGCAGCACTCCCTTCTACAGAGCATTCAAATGCTCAATTTGGTTCACAATCCCAGCTCTACATACCTAACGCTATAGCGAGGTTTCCCGCATATGTGGGTCAAGTACTAGTGGTGGGAGCAGCCTTTGCTACTCTGTGGTTATGGAAGCCAATTTCACAGGTCAGATGGTTAAACGACGCTATTGCGCCGGTTAGGAAGAGAATCGATAAAAGTTTGATTATTCTCATGATAATTGGCTCTGCTATTCTTGTAATATCCGATTTCGGAATTATTTATGTCCAAGCAAACGATATCGGCACTGGAATCAATGAAGCTATAGGAACTAAATTTGGTAGTGTGTGGGTAATAAGAACCATAGAATCCTTCATAGTCTTGGCCGTTTCTTTGGTGATATACGTAAGAAGGATACGTGGGCGAGTAAAGCCAGCCTCTAGTATTTCGCTCTCTAAAGGAGAGGTTGCTAGCCTATTTGTGATAGGCCTTGCAATCCTGGCCACTACTACTTTGATCGGCCATGGAGCTACAAATGGTCAACTATTACCAATTGCTATAGACTTTATACATAACTTGGCAGCTTCTCTTTGGATTGGTGGGATAATTTATCTAGCATTTATAGTTGCACCAAAAATAAAATCTGCAGAAACATTAGAAGAAAGTGTCAAAGCATCAACATTCTCAATAATCATTCCACGATTTTCTACCATTCCTGTAACTATTTTGGGAGTGATCGTAGTTACGGGCCCGTTTCTGCTATACTTTATCGAAAATAATCTTGATTTAACACTTGCTTCGTTATACGGAAAATGGCTCATTATAAAACTATCACTTGCGGCAATAATGATTGCGATAGGGGGTTATAACCAGAGAATAATACAAAGAGATGTTGTCAGTATTAGTACAGCTACAAGCATAGCAGCAGCGGCAACAACCGTCAAGAACGCCAGAGGAGCAAGTCAAGGAGGAGAGCAACTAGAATTAGACCCAGATAATAATAATGATAATAATAATATTGACAAGAAAGATAAGAACCACCGTCCAAAGAAAGCTAAAAAAACCGATGCTATTTCTAAATTCAGTAGAACCACAAAAGTAGAAGCAATAGTTGGTATTGCATTACTTGCTGCTGTAGCTCTATTGGTAAATACAGGAACTCCAGGAAGTGAGTTTCAAGGTCAACAACAACAATCAAATATTTCATCAAATTCGACAATTGGTACGACTGTATCTCAGCAGCAACATTTTAAGTCTACAAGATTTGTAGAAGATGGTAATAGGGTTATTCTATCAATAGATCCGTTCACCCCAGGCACTAATAACTTCAATATTTCGTTTTTGGATTCTAAAGGGAATCCGCTTGACATCAAGTCAGCTCAGATCAGATATACTCAGATAGAAAAGGGTATAGGTCCAATTAACGTAAATACTACGCAAATTTCTAGAGGAGCATTTTCTGCTAACGCTGCTTTTGGTTTACCTGGTCAATGGAATTTAGAAGTCGAAGGAATTCAAACTAAGTCAAATGCGTTGAATATTGTTGCAAGTTATGATCTGTTCATAAAACCAAGGTTGGACCAATTAAATTTCAATATTCAAGAGTATAAAATACCTCAAAATAACAGTCAGCCTCTGTATCCTCTGTTTGATGAAAGTAGAAATGCAATTTGGGTTGGAGATACAGCGATAGACAGTGGAAGAATATGGGAATACAATTTAACATCTAGTAAATACATAGAGCATAAAGTAACAGGTGTCAGTATTGTAACCGTTATGGCTTTAGATCCACATAATCATTTATGGTTTGTTGATCCGATAATGAAAAATCTTGGTCAATACGATCCATCTACAGGTACAAGCAGACTATTCAAACTTCCGATTCAAGGAGCTGCCTCAGGCATTACGGTTAATGCAAATGACAATAATGTCTGGATTACTGCTCCTGTCGATAACAAGGTAATAAGGTTCAATCCAAAGACAAATAACTTTACACCATTTATATTGCCAACTGATAACGCTCAACCGTTTGGGATTATTGCAGATAAAATGTCTGAGCAGATCTGGATAGCAGAAGGAATAGGAAAAATAGCCAACATAGATCCCCAAAATAAATACAAAATTACAGAATATGCCCCTTCTACGGACAATAACAGTACTCTCAAAAGTCCAACTGCATTATTTGCAGATCCCCTGACAGGCAATATCTATATTTCTCAGCATGAGGGTCACACGGTATCTGTCTTCAATCCATTGCTCAAGACATTCAAAGACTTTCCGGCTCTGAATGCAAATGGACTACCATTTGGAATGGCGATGGATAGCAACTATCATAATTTGTGGGTTGCTGAGCACACAATTAATAAAATCGCAGCAATAGATCCGCAAACTGGAGCAAGCAGAGAACTAACTATACCAAATCAGACTCCGATTGTTCAATGGATTACAGCAGACAACAAAGGGAATATATGGTTAGCAGAACAAAGGGGCAATTCTCTTGCTGTTATAACTGCTACCCCAAAACTTGGGCAGTCCTCTAACCCTACTAATCCGGCTACCTCAGAAGCAGACCAAGTCAACAAGAGTAACAATAATAGATTGTTTGGTCTTCCCCCTCTAGGCTTGAGCTATGCTGCTGTTGTTGGTCCTTCTATGGCAATCGGAATAACAATAAGCGCCATCTTCTACACAAAGAGCATCATTGACCTGAAACAGAGTATAATGCTAGCACATGGCCGTCACAAAAATGCTAAGAAATACAAGTCATAGTACAAGACCCATTTTTATTGGATAACAGACATCCACAAGAATGTCTTTCCTTATCATTTACAAATAACTAATATTGACATAATATTTAATTACACTATTTACATAGAAAATCACTAAAAAAATACGTAAAAATAACTTGCAGAAATCCTTTTTCCTGCTATTATAATTACCTACTCGAGTATTCTAATATCTCTTGCTCTATCGATAATATTTTCAACTCCCTTTAAAAGGCTAGATTTGTTAGTATTATTATTATTATTAGTACCAGCATTATTAGTTTGGAGATTAGAAACTCCTCTTCTGAATATTGTCTCTGCAATTTTTTCGCCTGCTTGTTCATATATTTTATTGTCCTTTGTGGCTACCAGCTCTTGCTCTACACCTTTCTTATCCTTATACATTTTATTATCGACGAAAATATTATTATCTTTTGATTCTTCCTTATCTCTCTCCTTCTGTTCAACTCCATCTTCTAGATATTCTCTCAATAAACCAATTTGTCCCATAACTTGACCTTTACCGTAATCCGAAAATCCATTGTTTTGGAGGAAAGTCATATATTTTATTAGTACATTACAATCTGCTAGTTTTTCCTTTGCTTTTTGTGTTGAAAACATGTTAATAATATCCATCACCAACTTTATTGTACTTTTTCATTTCGCCCATATCTCGTTCATTTGCTCTTAAAATCATACAACTCCAAGCAATTTGCCAAATTGGATGCAAAAAGCTAATCACTCAACAATCTAATATCGATGTATTTATTGACTGTATACGATTAATTCTGGTTAGCAGGTGAATTTTCATCTATGCCTTAGTCAAATAATAGTGGCTAAATTATTTTTAATCTGAATCTTCTATTAAAATGTATATGAAGCTTTATAATATTCAGCCTGATATGGAGCGGTCTCTGTCCGGAGAGAAGTTAATTGAATCAGTTTATTTCCTAATAAAGAACTATTATGGTGGCAGAGCTACTACAAAGCAAATTGAAAAAGAGATGGACAACGTTTGCAACAAGAGAAAAATGCTATATGCTATCCTTAGACTAACAAGAGATGGAAAAATTAAAAGAGTTAGAGGGTTTGGACCAAAAGGGATAGAATACTATTATACACTTATACAATGACCAAATTGCTGCAAATTGAAATGAGATAGTTCATGAGAACCTGCTTGTGAATGTCCGCCTACAAACGGTGATGATCATGATAATAATGATGATGATAATATCTCACTAATCGAGAGCGATTTTTGTATTACAAACATTTGTATTATGTATTTTTTAGTTGAATTGGTTGTGTTGTGATAATCAAGAGGTTATGAAGATTCGATCTTGATTTTAAAGATACAAGCGACTACCGAGTAGTACCATTGATAGAATTATTAGAGACTTACCCACAGTTGACATATGAGTGAAATCAATAAAAAGATTATTGGACCTGTAAGGAAAATCATTCAGAAAAATAGTTTTGCGTTCTTGGGTACTTTGATGAAAGATGGTTCACCACACGTTTCACCTGTTTGGATTGATATCGCAGATAATAATATTCTTATAAATACTGCCAAAGGCAGGATAAAGCAAAGAAACGTATCTAGGGATCCCAGGGTTTCCATATCGCTTATAGACGATGAAAATCCTTACAGCATGATAACAATAAGAGGAAAGGTGATAGAGCAAACTAGCAAGGGCGCTGACGAACACATTGACAAACTTGCTAAGAAATATCTTAATACAGAGAAATATCCTGGACACTCGTCAAACATGGAACGAGTAATTCTTAGGATAAACCCTGAAAAAATATTTTATCTGCCACCAAGGTATGAACAATATCTAAAGAAAAAGGAGTAGGTATTAATTTAATTTAATTTAATTTTATTCTCTTTTCTTTTTTGCAGTTTTCAATATTACGAAGGAAAGAGTAAATCCATACCATAAAAATTACTCATAAATAACCGAATACCAGATAGCATATATTTCTCTTAATTTTCCTTTACCCATGTTATGACCAGAAACAACAAAAACAAAACTCATGCATATAGTGCAAAGAGATCAGGAAGCAAAAAATACGCCAAAGCTGAGAGACGTAAGAGAAATAAACCAAGAGTGTAGTATTTGCGAATATATATTGTAAATTTGCTAGTGCTACAAAGAAAACAGATCTAAACTAGAAGAGTAATATATGCTAATACGTGTTTTATGCTTATTGAGTAAATATGGAGTTTGTATGGAGTCATTACATTTCAACATCACGCCAAAAAGAGGCCCTAGGCAAATATTCCTTCGTATGACTCTAGCCAAAAAGTTGCGTTAATTCATAATACAAAATATGTTAGATACAATCAACAATCTTTACACGAGTAGGAATAGTTATTGTGTCAGAGATACCTCAATGTAAACGTCGTCTGGTATCTTTAACCTCATCAGCTGTCTGATAGCTTTATCATCCGCACCCAGATCTATGACTCGTCTATGGACTCGAAGTTCGTATTTGTCCCATGTATTCGTTCCCTGTCCACATGGAGATTTTCTAGTAACAACCTTCATTTTTTTAGTTGGCAGAGGATGGGGGCCTTTAAGCTTGATGCCATTCTTCTCTCCTATCCCTTTAATCTCCGAACATACTCCTTCGAGCGTCAAAAGGTTAGTACTAGTGAGTTTTATTCTTGCTTCTTGTGGCATGTTCTTTGTTCACACATTCACTTCTTGCCGGGGTCATATTTTTCAGTTATCCCCTTTACTACTCCTGCAGCAATAGTGGTACCCATGTCCCTTAGGGCAAACCTTCCAATTTCTGGAAACTCCTTGAATGTCTCAATTGCAAGTGGTCTGACTGGTTTTATTCTTACAATCGCTGCATCTCCTGTCTTCAAGAATTTAGGTTTTTCCTCTACAGTACCACCTGTTTTTGGATCGATCTTTGCAATGAAGTCAGAAAGTGTTGCTGCAACTTGAGCAGTGTGTGCATGAAGCACTGGTGTATATCCTGGAGCCATAGCTGTAGGGTGATGAATTACAATAATCTGTGCCTCAAATTCCTTTGCTACAGTCGGAGCGTTATCAGCCGGGCCAATAACATCCCCACGCTTTATAGCCTTTCTATCCACGCCCCTAAGGTTGAAGCCTATATTGTCACCTGCTTCTGCAGAATCCATCTGAGTGTGATGAGTTTCAATTGATTTAACTTCTCCATTAACACCAGCCGGCATTACTATGACCTTCTCATTCGTTTTGATCTTACCAGTTTCTACTCTGCCAACTGGTACTGTTCCTACGCCGGTAATCGAGTATACATCTTGAATGGGGATCCTTAATGGTTTGCCAATTGGCTTCTCTGGTGCCTCAAATGCGTCGAGGGCTGCAGCAATGGTTGGACCTTTGTACCATGGCATATTCTCAGATTTCTTGACTAGATTGTCACCTTTCCATCCTGAAGTTGGAATGAAGTTTACCTTGCTAGTATTATAACCAACCAACTTTAACATTTTCTCCACAGTATCCTTAACCTCTTTATATCGTGATTCAGAATAGGTTACATCATCCATCTTGTTAAGTGCAACTACTATTTGAGACACCCCCAGTGTTCTTGCAAGGAAGGCGTGTTCTCTTGCCTGTCCACCTGGTTCGGTTGCTGCCTCTGTTTCACCTGGTTTGACTGAAACTACAAGTATCGCCACGTCTGCCTCGGATGCTCCTGTAATCATGTTTTTAATAAAGTCTCTATGCCCTGGTGCATCGATCAACGTGTAAAAGAACTTTTGAGTTTCAAATTTCTGAAATGCAAGATCAATAGTTATTCCCCTATCCCTTTCGTCTTTAATACTGTCCAGAACCCATGCATACTTGAAAGTATCGCCCTTTCCAGTCGCCTCTGATTCTTTGGCGTATGAATCAATGGTTCTTTGGTCGATGACGCCCATATCTACCATCAGATGACCCACAATAGTTGATTTACCATTATCTACATGACCTATAACCACCAAGTTCATGTGTGGCTTTTTACTTGCGCTCATAACCGTAGAGCACGCTTAGGGCCTTATTTGTATTTCGTTGGACCGTCTAGTTCAACAATATATGTGCGCCACTTTTTAAGAATAAACCCCTAAAGAGGTGGACCAGATCGGGGTGAGAGGGTTAGAAATAGCCATCCAAATAATTTTAAATAAAAATCTAAGGATCATCTCAGTTCAGTCATTCGGCCACACAAACTAAACAAGAGAAACACTAAAACAGCTATTTAAGAAATTGAAGTTCTAGATTCTGTTCTCTGATAGTCATCTTCAAGTCTCACTATATCGTTCTCATCAAACCTCCCATATGATATTTCAAGTATGACGCACTGGTTTTTGTCTGCATATACCCTATGCGTTGTCCCTTTTGGGATTACAATATCCCTGCCCTCTTCAAGGGTAAAGAACTTGTCATCTAGCTCCACATGTGCAGTACCCTTTATAATCTTCCAATATTCCCACCTTTCTTTATGGTACTGTAGACTTAACCTAGAGCCTGGGTTAACATAAATCAGCTTTACAGTGCAAGTTTCGTTTTCATGAAACTTTTCAAATTTGCCCCAAGGTCTATCTTCAGAATAAATATTCATATAATAATCACACAATTAGATGGAAAAGAACTAATTTAACAATTACTCCCAGCGTCTGGGTAAGAACAGTGAATTTTCAGTTTATACGACAAATTATTATTATTATATTATACTACATGCCATAATATTCATCATCATGAGAGGTTACCACATAGGCAATCATAATGTAACCATGATTTCTCATTAACTATGTTGTTTATCATTCGATCCATTATTGATCTTTTGTTTACAATCAAAGTAAATAAGCACAAAACAAACAATCATCACTCGATATTATGTAATTGATACCGTTCCTAAACCATAGATTGGAATGACTCATAGAAATTAGCACCATAAAATATCTATATTACTGATTCAATCAAATTGCATGGTATGCTATTATAGAATACCGCGCGAGTGGATAAACAGTGAATGAAGAAGAGAAGATTTTGGTTTTAGGTTCCGAAGAAAAAACTACTCTTACTAAATCTGAACAGCTTTTTGATAGTATCATTGGATATAATGACGTCAAACGATTATTCAATTTGTCGTTTTCATCTGAAAAACCCGTGCATATATTATTAGTTGGACCGCCAGCGTCCGCTAAGACCCTTTTCATGTTATCATGCATGAAATTAGAGCGTTCATACTTTACACTTGGAAGTCATAGTACGAAATCTGGGATGATGGATTATCTATTTCAAAAGCGCCCTCGCTATCTGGTCATAGATGAGATAGAACACATGCCAATAAAGGATCAAACAGCTCTCCTCAGTTTAATGGAAACAGGTATCATTGTAGAAACAAAGTATAAAAAAACTCGTGATACACAGCTAAAGACCTGGATATTTGCAACGAGCAATAGCACTGATCAGATGTTGACTCCTCTATTGTCAAGGTTTATGGTTCTGCGCTTTAAGCAATATAAGTATGAAGCGTTCCAAGAAGTAGCAGTACACCTGCTTAGTCGCGAAGGCATATCCAGACAAATAGCTATAGCAACTGCTGAAACAGTGTGGTCAAAGATGAAGTCAAAAGATATCAGAGACTGTGTAAAAATCGGCCACCTTGCAAAAACCAAGGATGATGTAAATTGGATCGCTGAAACACTAAAGAATTACAAATGACGCAATGGAATCATACAGATAGAACACAAAGCTTTCCCCAAGCAGAAGGATACTATTCAGTCTGGACAGAAATCAAGCAGAGCATGTTTATCCCATTGTAATCATATCCAAGTCCATATAAAATCGTGAATACTGCAAGCGTCTCAAACATTAGCGTCATTAACTGACTACCCTAAATTCTATACCCTTTATTTCCAAAAATCGGACTAAGCGTTCAGCATGGTTTTTGTCTTCCATCTCAAGACTTAGATAGACACCTGCCGTCCCAGCGGAGATATTAGCGCTTAACCTGTCATGTTCAACTTGAACAATATTTACGCTTTGCTCTGCAATGCAATCGACTACTGTCTTCAATGCTCCAGGCTTGTCTGGCAATTGGATAAAAATTTTAAGCATTCTGCCCATTTGAGTAAGTCCCTTTGCTACCACTTGCCCAAGTAAATACATGTCAACATTCCCGCCTGAAAGCAAAGACACTACATTTTCGTTCTTATTTAGATTGGGGTTTGAAAGTAAATATGCAAGACTTGCAGCCCCAGCAGGTTCGATAACTAGTTTAGCCCTCTCCATCAATAAAAACATAGTTTTAACTATTGAGTGGTCATCTACCACTGTTATATCATCTATATATTTACTAGCTATCTCATATGTCAGTCTGCCGGGATATTTGACAGAAATTCCGTCAGCAATAGTATATCCAGAGTTCATTTTTTGCAAATGCCCCTTTGCAAGTGATTCCTTCATAGCAGGAAAAGCTTTTGATTCTACGCCAATGATCTTAACATTGGGTCTTTTTGACTTAATTGCAATTGCAATACCAGCAGCCAGGCCACCTCCGCCTATTGGCAAGTAGACGCGATCAAGTTCAGGCAGTTCCTCTAACAACTCTAGGCCGATTGTTCCTTGTCCTGATATCACCCTGTCGTCATCAAAAGCATGAACTATTGTTTTGCGCTCCTTCTTTGCAATTTCTTGCGCGATATTCCAGGCTTCATCATAATCCGATCCTTGAAGAATCACCTTTGCTCGATATGATTTTGTGGCAGCCACTTTTGCAGGTGATGCATTTTGGGGCATTATGATTGTACAAGGGATTTTCTTTATTGATGCAGCATATGCTACTCCTTGAGCATGATTCCCAGCAGATGCAGCAATGACACCGTATTTTTTCTGTTCTTCAGATAACGTATTTACTTTGACAAATGCACCTCTAACCTTAAAGGAACCTGTTCTTTGAAGAGATTCAAGTTTCAGAAAGATATTTGTTCCGATGAGCTTGGAAAATGTATCGGACCTATGTAATGGTGTTTTTCTAACAAAACCATTCAATAGATCCTTTGCTTTAAGGATATCTTCAAGAGTCGGAATCATATGTATTTCGTCTGTACTTCGAGTGCTCTGGCGATTCATGAAGGTCCGATACCATGTATAGTTTATACCTTAATTATAATTTTGTATTAGATCCGATTAACGGTAATTTGCAGCTACTAATTGGCATCCTAATTTCTTCATACTTTTAATACTCTGATTATTTATACTGAGATATGTTATGTAATGTTATTGTCACTTCGTTAAGTTTATGAATGATCTTTTCTGTTAAATGTGTACCTATTCTCTTAGTATCGATGTATGAATCTCTTTGTTTAGTTTTCTTGTTCTTGATTGCTTCAATATCAAAGTAGGTTACCACGCCCTCTTCTCCTTGCATCAATCTATCATAATCCATCAGTACTGGAGAGATTTGATACAGTTCAATAACTAATTTCTCCAATTCTGCAAATAGATGAACCTTTCTATTGTGCATTTCTTTAAATTCAGGAAATTCGTCTTCAACCAATAAGGCTTTTCTTTCTAACTGTTCGAAAAGATTTTTATCTTCAAACAATTTAGTAAATAATTCTTCAAATCCCATTTCTGTGTGACCGGTATTTTTCAATTCTTTATATACTGCATCATTTCCTCTCTTACTAATTAGATCGAAAGTCTCATGCGCCTTATCTACGATTTGGGCCAATTCTCTTTGGATCTGAATAATGCGCTTGTCAGGTCTATAATATGGCAGTGCATGAAATTGAATTCCAAAATACCCATTTACGTGAAACTTATCGGCCTCCAGTGTAAGTTGACAGTAAATACGATGCAAGTCATCAGTGTTAGACGCTAGTAGCCCAGTTGCGGTCCATCCCTTAAGTGACTCGGCCAGGCTTTGAAAGAAAGATTTGACTTTTTCCGGCTCAAAAGTATAAGATTGGGTAATACTGCCATCTCCTAACATTACATCAACTTTTTTCGCCAGTAGTTGCGGCTTTATAGCTTCAAGATAGGCAGATCTTAGATTTTCAAAAGCAAGATTCACATTTTTCGCAAAATAGTTATCGTCTTTAATAGGCAATCGCATTATATTTTGCTACTAATTGTCTTAGATAAATTTTCTTCAACTAAGAAATAGCTAGTAGCAAGATATCTCAAAAGTATATACCGGAAGGAATATGGCATGCAGGTCTATAGCATCCATTGTTGACTATAAAATAATAAAATGTTTAATATTTTTGAAACTTCGTCTAGTGCTTTGTTGACTTGCAGGATCCATATGAAGTAGGGTAGCATGTACTCATTGAACCAGTCCACTGAAAAGACTAAAATACTCAGTAAATGTAGTGTGTCACCAAATGCCAACTTCCTATATATTAGTCAACTGCACACTAGGGTCAGAAGAGAAGATAATAACCGAAATAGCAACGTTACATGACGTGAAAGAAGTAAGAGGAACATACGGTGTTCATGACATATTTGTCAAAGTAAAGTCAGACAACACGGAGACAATGAACCACACTATAACAAACAAGATAAGAAAGATACCGGGAATTACATCGACAGTTACTCTGGTGGTTATCGAAGAACAAGGTGGAAAAGGAGAAAACACATAGCTCATTTTCCTGCCATTTCTCGCCTTTTGTCTTCCTGTTTTATAATCTTTATTTCATATATTATTAATGCGGTAGTTACTAAAACGACTGTCCACCCAAGTATACCAACTATCACGTATAATTCGTATATGTGAATTAGTAAGCTGCCTGCAGCGACAGCTGCACCTACCCACCATATGATAATTAGAATTTGGAGATTAATCCTAAACATTGCACAGCTAACCTCTAATATCTTCCTCAAAACCCCTCAGATATCGCAGCGTTTTTCCACATCTAGAGCATTTGTTATATTCCTTAAAATTAAATTCATCGTACGTTCTAAAAGAAAATGATTCCTTGTGAGCACAGAACACTCTGTATAAGGCTTGTAAAAACATCTTCATATCAAATAGCACTCGGTGATTTTTTACTATTTCTCCAAACAAGAAGATAAATATGCCGTCGGTGAGATTTGAGCTCACGACAGCTCGGTCTTCAGCTTCACTCCTGAACATGTCAGGTCGAGTGCTCTCCCAGGCTGAGCTACGACGGCACGTGTCTAACATACCTAGATAGTTCATATATAATCTTGTCTCATCGAATGCTCCCGCCTTTGCCATTTTTACAAGACAAATTCAGATACTATCTTTTAGTTATCTGATTTTTAGAACTCTAGGAGAAGTTTCTTACTTAAGGTATATAAACTTAAAAATATTTTTTTATCATAATTGGTTATGATCAAAACAGCCGCTACTGAACCTAACCCTATTGAGGAAAATGCGGAGGAAAGGAAGAAACGCTTTCTCATGGAATTCGAAAGGCCCTTTAAATGTGAAAAATGCAACGAGAGGTTTAAGAAAAAGAAATACTTGCGCGAGCACAAGTCTGAGATACATTCTTACTAAGATAGGCGTAGGATCTTCTAATTGGGTTATGCTATTAGAAGAAACCTTTTCTTGCAATCTCCGAGCTGGTGCTGCTTTCATCTATAAATCGAAAATATCTTGGTTATGTTTGGTCGAAGGTAAACAGCTATTTTTAAATTAATAATCATTCAATGCAATACGTGAAAATCTATACCAAAACAGGCGATAAAGGAGAAACTGGGCTTATTGGTGGCAAGCGGATATCAAAAAGCGATCCAAGAATAATTGCCTATGGCTCTATAGATGAACTGAATTCAAATATTGGTCTAATCGTTTCAGTGTTAACTAAAAAAGATAGATATATGTTTTTAGATTTGATTGATCTTCTTGTAAAAGTTCAAAACGACCTATTTATTATTGGATCTGATTTAGCTGATCCTACACCATTTCTTGAAGACAAAGACCACACACCGCGAGCAATGGAGAATATGGCTTCATATCTGGAACGGATTATTGATAAATTTGAATCGGAACTTTCACCTATCAAGTTTTTTATATTACCCGGCGGGTCTATAGAATCATCTCTTATACACATAAGCAGAAGTATAACTAGAAGAGCTGAAACTACTGTTACTGCTCTCTCAACGAGTCAAACAATAAATCCTGCAATCCTAATCTATTTGAATAGACTTTCAGACGTGCTCTTCGTGGCAGCTAGGTTGGTAAACAAGCGTGTAGGAACGGAAGATGTTCCTTGGCGACCTAATAAAGGTTAAAGAACCTTTATATTCAATTTAAATATCGCAGTTATCAGGCTTACGACATATGGGTCAGATACGTAATGTAACATTGATTGTCATTGCGACAGCGATTATGGCTATAGCAACGAGTATTATAGTTTATTTTGTTGACTACTTGACTTTAAATGTGCTTGAGTCGACCGCAAAGTTTCTTTTGAAGTTGCAGCAGAAATATGTTCATGTCTATAAACCTCAAAAGATAGATTTCAGATAGCCCGATTAAAAAAATAGAAATATAAAGACATTTACAATTTGCAGTAGAGTGATATCTAATAACCACAAGAAGAGACAGGACATACCAAACGAGTTTTTTCAATATATTTTCCAGCTCAAATCTGTGAAGAGGACTGGGTGGGTATCTAAGGTTCGTGTAAATAACCCTGAATCAGTAGCAGACCACACATTTTCCATGTGTGCAATAAGCATGGTTCTGTCGGATATGCTAGGGCTGGATACCGAAAAAGTCATGAAGATGGTAATGCTTCATGATTTGGCTGAAGCCGTAACCGGCGACTATATGCCAGAAGAGATTACAAAAAAACGTAAATTATCACAAGAAAAAAAAGCAATGAATTCGATTTTATTTGGCTTGCCTTCAAACATCCGTTCAAAATATACTAAAATATGGGAAGAATACATATTGAACAAAACACATGTCGCCCGATTTGTGCACAGAACTGACAAGATTGATATGATAATGCAAGCTAAACTATACGCAAAACAAGGATACCCTCTTAAATTGCTCTCTCGATTTTACAATTCTGCAGACAAATCGCTATTATACTTATAAGCACATAACTCGTGTCACGAATGAACCAAATACTTTAATGCCTATTCGAGAAATTAAGATCCCGTATGCAATATTTTTCTGCACTAAAGATAGGTGAGAAGCGCGTAAAGGCTGCGCAAGATCTCTTAAGTCGATACACAGGTCATGCATTACCTGCTCTAGCATTAAAGGACAATAAAGATAATAAATGGGAGCCAGTTGGTGAAGAGAACTTATTTGCATTGGTTAAGGAAACCAGCGGATATTTAATAGCGTTTTGTGACAGAAATGGTATTGCAAAATCAATCGCTCAATGGTTTACTGAAGAAACCAAGAACGGCATCATTGCCAAGATTAAAGCAGAACAAAATATGGAGGAATATCGTGGTAAATTATCACTTCCAATATAAATTTAAGTAGCAAATCAGCAAAAACTACTCTAACTGTTGATACAGAAAAAATATGAGCAGGAAATTGAAGTAAAAGGCCATCTTATAGATTCTATGATACTGACGAGGATCTTTGACAAGGTAATGGATCTCAAAGGTGATTTCCAAGTTCTTGAATTCACTGTTGGAAAGAGGAAGAGAGAATCTAGCTATGCTCGTCTTTTGGTCAGTGGTAAGAGCCAACAACATCTTTACGAATTGCTAGAATCAGTTTATAGAGAAGGAGCACAGCCTGTAACGGTTCAGCAAATTATGATCGAACCGGCTGTCAAAGACATGGTGATGCCTGATAATTTTTACAGTACAACCAACAACCCAACACAAGTTTACTACAATAATTCATGGATTGACGTAAAGAATATCATGATGGATAAATGTATAGTGTTAAACCCTGAACAAAACACTGCCATCTGTAAAATGATAAGAGATATAAAAAAAGGAGATTTGATAGTGGTCGGAGAACGAGGAGTTAAAATAATTCCTCAAGAGCGTCCTCGCGAAGGCATTGACATTTTCCAGTTCATGAGCAGCGCCAGTTCTAGCGAGAGACCAACGCTGCAAATTGCTCGGAAGGTTGCAAGCGATATTTATAATACTACAGCATCTGCAGGGAGAATAATTATAGTTTCTGGACCAATACTCGTCCATTCTGGCGCATCTGCATCTCTTGCAAAATTAATCCACATGAGATATGTACATGGACTATTGACAGGTAATGCACTTGCGGTTCATGACATTGAAAACGCATTAATGGGAACATCATTAGGTATGCATGTTAACGATGGAACTCTTGCAGTAAGGGGCCATAGAAATCACATGCAAGCAATTAACGAGGTTTTTAAAGCCGGATCTTTGAAGGCAATGGTTCAAAAAGGGATCTTAAAAGGTGGTGTAATGTATGAATGTATAGTTAACCACGTACCGTTCGTTTTGGCGGGATCCATTAGGGATGATGGCCCTATCCCAGATGTCATCACAGATGTTGTAGAAGCACAAAGGAAGTACAAACATATACTAAAGGATGCAAAAATGGTCTTGATGTTATCTACAATGCTACACTCTATCGCAGTAGGAAATATGCTACCGGCATCAGTTAAGGTAGTTGCGGTGGACATAAGTCAACCAGTCGTTACAAAGCTTCTAGACAGAGGGACTAGTCAAGCGATTGGGGTTGTGACAGATATAGGCACATTCTTACCGATGGTCGTGCATTGCCTAGAACAAATGGATATCGCCGGTAAACAAAAAGGTGACACAGATTATAAATAGAACATTAGGTGGATTCTATTAACTTCTTGTTTATCAGATCGAGTGCGATTTTTGGGTCTGCTTTTCCTTTTGTAAATTGCATAATCCTGCCAAGCAAGAAATTAGTGGCTTTCGAATTTTGTCGTGCGTCATTCACTGCTGACATTTCATCTTTAAACACAGTCTCTATTGCATCTAAGATTATGTTCTGATCGTCTATTTTAGAAGCGTTAGTCTTTTGTACTAACTGTGATGGCAATTCTCCGGTCTTTATCATTTGATTAATTAACCCTTTCGCAGTGGTTCTGCTTATCATATCCTGATCTACTAGTTTTGCCAATTCGGCAATATGTTTTGCTTCTATTCTTAATTCAGAGATAGAAGTGCTTCCTTCATGATTTCGTTCCGATTGATTATGATTATTTTTATTGATGAACTTTATCAGATCCGAAACGATCCAGTTTGCAATAGCCTTTGGCGCCGGATAAATGGCGATTGCAGACTCGAACAAATCAGAAAGCTCTTTGTTATCAATTAGTACCTGAGATACATGATCACCAAGTTCATAATTAGTAATGTAACGTCTCCTGCGCTGATCTGGAAGTTCGGGCATATTTCTCTCTAGTGCTAACAGAAATGAATTATCCAATACTATAGTTGGAATATCAGGTTCCGGAAAATACCTATAATCTTCTTCTGTTTCTTTACACCTGGCCTGTTTAGTTATTTTTCTTGCCTCATCCCAATGGCGTGTTTCTGCTTTAATTTCGATCTCACGAGCTGACATGGTTTTTTGCCTGGTGATCTCATAGCTCAGTGCCTTTTCAACTTCTTTAAATGACCCTATATTTTTGATTTCTACTCTTCTTCCTTCTCCAATAGACACATTAGCATCACATCTAACTGCGCCTTCCAATCTAGTATCACATATTCTTAGGTGTTCAACTATGGATGTAATCTTATTCAGAAAGATTCTGACATCTTTTGGAGCAATAAAATCTGGCTCTGTAACAATCTCTACAAGAGAAACTCCAGCTCTGTTATAATCTATTAGAGTATAAAAGCTGTTATCCATACTATTGTTTTCATAAACTAGTTTTCCGGGATCTTCTTCAAGTTGAATCCTTCTAATCCTAGCATGCTTCTTGGTTCCTGTATCATATTCTAACTTTCCGTCGACACCGATACTTGTTATCCCATATGCATTATATTGCGTTAGCTGAAAGTTTTTTGGAAGATCAGGATAAAAGTAATTCTTTCTATAGAAAATTATCTCATTCGGAATTTTACAGCCGAGCGAAATTGATAGTAAACTTGCATGTTCTAACGCACTTTGATTTAGAAGCGGGAGTGTTCCTGGAAGTCCAGAGCATATAGGACATATATTTGAATTAGGAGACCTAAAACGATAATCATTGTAACATGGACAAAATAACTTGCTCTTAAGATATGTAAGCTGACAATGAATTTCAAGACCAATTTTTATTTCTGATGTCATCCTATAGTTCTGGGCTCCTTTGGATATTAGCCGTATTTTCAAACAAGAAAGCTGCATCAAATAACATTTGTTCCTGAAATTCACCTGCCATTATCTGTAAACCTATAGGAAGCTTTTTACTGAATCCAGCCGGTATCGATATTGCCGGTATGCCCGTGAGATTGGCTATAACCGTATTAATATCAACCATATACATCTTTAACGGGTCATCGATCTTCTCACCAAATTTGAAGGGCATCACGGGCATGGTCGGCCCTATTAAAATATCAAACGACTTAAATAACGACGTAATCTCTTGCTTCAATATGGTCCTGACCTTTTGGGCTTTCAGATAATATTTTCCATAATATCCTGATGATAAGACATATGATCCAGCAATTATTCTCCTCTTAACCTCCTCACCGAGATAGCTCCTAACTTTTGCGAAATATGCATTCCATTCATAGCTATCAGAACTTAGGTCAAAGCCATAGCGAATATTATCAAATCTAGCAAGGTTACTGCTGGATTCGGCCATTGCTATAGTGTAGTATGAAGCAAGAGCATATTCAATAGACTTCATCGATGTTTCTTTGCATTCACAGCCTAGGCTTGAAAACAAATCCATTGCTGAATAGATGCACTTTGAAATCTCTGGCTCAGCTCCTTCAACCATTTCTTTCAATAGCCCTATACGGATGTTTCCGCTAGGTTTTATGGTATATTTTGGTATTTCATTATCAACCGTAGTTAGGTCATTATCATCTATTCCAGAAATGGAGTTCATAACCATAACAACATCTGAGACGGTCTTACCTATTGGTCCAACCTGCTCTAGACTATTCGCGTACGAGATAAGACCAAATCGGCTAACACGCCCATATGTAGGCTTTAGACCCACTACAGAGCAAAAACTAGCAGGACATCTCACTGATCCGCCTGTATCAGAACCGAGAGAGATAGCACATTCTGATGCTGCCACGCTTGCACCGCTACCGCCCGACGAACCTCCAGGAACATATTTTGTATTCCATGGATTATGGGTTGATCCATACATACTGAATTCCGTCGTGGATCCCATAGCAAATTCATCAAGATTTAATTTTCCCACTACGATTGCACCATCATCCTTCAATTTCCTTACTACAGTGGCATCATACGGTGGAACATAATCTTGGAGCATTTTTGATGCACAAGTAGTTCTTAAACCTCTCGTACATATATTATCCTTGACACCTACTGCAACTCCCGCAAGAGATCCTAAATCTTTTCCATCTTCTCCACTGCGAACCATTCTATCTATGTGCCTTGCTTTTTCTAATGCTCCGCTATTATCTACAACTACAAAAGCATTAACCTTATCATCAATTTTTTCTATTCTCTCTAGGATCTGGGATATATATTCTTCTGCAGAAAACTCTTCATTTATAATACCTTTGACGATTTGCTCTGCGGTAAGACTGCATAAATTTACCAATTTAGTTCAACCTTGGGCCCTTTATAAAGCCATCCTTCCTATTTTTGGAACCCTTTAGCGGATCTGCCCTGAATGGTTCAATCCGATCTTTTCTTAATTCAGAAATATTTTTCCTTGATCGGACGGGTTCAATTTCAGATAACGATACACTATCTAATTTATTGAGATAGCCTATTATTTCCTCGATCTGTAGAGTAAATTTTGAAATTTCTTCTTCTGTTAGTTCTAACCTTGAAAGCCATCCCAGGTGTTTTATCTCATCTCTTGACACCATGTGTTATTTCTCCCTATTTTCTATACTTCTAGCAAGCACATGTTTTTTCTTAAGGAGTTAGCCTATCTATGTCACGTGGGTAGAATGCTACGTCCCGAATATTTTCGATCTTTGTAATAGCCATTATTAAACGTTCTAGGCCAACGCCGAAGCCTGCGTGTGGGGGAACCCCATAATCAAATACTCTAAGGTGATAATCAAATGCTTGTGTATTCAATCCTTGGTTTTTCATCCTTTCTAATAAATCATCCTTTTTATTTATTCTTGTACTACCTGATGATATCTCTAGACTGCCGTACATCAAATCAAATGATTCACATATGTTTTCAGGTCCTATGATCTTTGGCTTTACATAAAATGGCTTTATCGGAGTTGGCCAGTCAATAATAAAGTAAAATCCGTTAATTGTCTCATGTAGTACATTCTTCATCATTTGGGGAGAAAGGTCATCTCCCCATCTAATACTCTCTCCTGCCCGTTGTAGTTCATTTATTACATGGGAATAAGAATATCTTGCAAGTGGTAGTTTAATAGTCGGTAATTTAAGATCAAGCTCCAGCAAGTCATTTTTATTGTTTTCGCTAAGTGTATTAATAATGTGTAATATCATTTTCTCAAGTAATGCCATTATATCATTATAATCAACAAATGCCTCTTCGACATCAATAGATGTTGCTTCTGAGAGGTGTCTGTTGGTACGAGATGGTTCTGCTCTAAAAATTTGACCTATTTCATATACGCTCTCAAATGCCATGGTCAATTGCTCCTTATACAGCTGTGGACTCTGGGCCAAAAATGCCTCTCTGTCATAATAAAATATTGGAAATAGTGTTGCGCCACCTTCGGTAGCAGTAGCAATTATTTTAGGAGTGTTTGTCTCCATAAATCCTTGCATTTCAAGAAATTCTCTGATGGCATTCAAAGTTGATTTTCGAATATGAAAAATGCTCTGTAGGACATTTCTACGAAGGTCCACTGCTCGAAGGTTCAGCCTTGTATCAATGCCAACAGATGATATTTTACTTTTAACAAGAAATGGAGCAGCCTTCTTTGCTATAGAAAACACCTTCAACTCTACAGGGATGACCTCTGCACCATTGGGTGCTTTTTCTTGAGATCGAACCTTTCCTCGTATTGCCAGCGTGCTATGTTCTCTTACTTTCCTTATTTGTTCAAGCAATGACTCAGTACATTCGAATTTCTTCGCAATTACTTGTATATCTCCATATCTGTCTCTTATCATGATGAATCTAATATTGCCGTGGTCTCGGATTGCAGAAACCCAACCCATGACTATTACGTCAATACCATCGAGTGACATAGTGATTTCACGCGAATAGTGTGTCCTTCTCCATTTCCCTAGCTCCTCTTCTTGAATTAAATCCGTCAATCCCAAAGACCTGAATAAACGTTGAATCTATACTGACACATTAATTTAACCTTTCAATGTAGCTAGTTCAATAAGTATTGATCTGGCAGATTGGCAGAAACAAATACACACCATAATAAAGTAGGATTTTTCCTTTTAGAACGGGTGATGGGGTCGGCCGGATTTGAACCGGCGGCCTCCAGCGCCCAAGGCTGGCATCATACCAAGCTAGACAACGACCCCAATACACAATCCTACAAAAAACAGATTGGTAGAGAGATCATTTTTCGGTATAATTAAGTTTCGTTTTAGAACACGATTATATGTCGCCTCCTTTAACAAGTTTTATCGCATGAATCCTCTTCTTGATTGTTACCAGAGGGCAGGAAAGATAGCAGCCGAAGTACGCGAAAATGCTCGAAGGAAAAGTCACATTGGCTCGACATTATTCCAAGTTTGTGAGTCAATAGAATATGAGATCAGAAAAAGAGGAGCAGAACCTGCATTTCCAGTTAATGTTAGTTTGAATGATATAGCCGCACACTATACTGCAGAACCAAACGATAATACTGCCGTAAATGACACAGATGTGTTGAAGATAGATATCGGCGTTCACATACAAGGATATATTGCTGATACTGCTGTAACAGTTTGCTATGATTCAAAATATGATCTATTGGTAAAGTCAGCTGAGGCTGCATTAAGCGAAGCAATACGAGTAGCAAAAACCAATGTAAAAGCAAGCTATATAGGAAGAGTGATCGAGACTACAATCTCAAAGCAAGGATTTAGACCTATTCAAAATCTGAGCGGTCATTCATTAGAGCAGTACACTATCCACGCAGGCAGATCAATTCCAAATATTTGGACTATTGGTTCCTCATTTAACCTTGCTCCTAATCATGCATATGCCATCGAACCTTTCGTAACAACTAACGATGGTCAAGGTGTAGTACACGAAGGCAAAATTCGCAATATTTTTGGCATAACATCTCGCAAGCCAACCAAAGACAAAGACGTGGATGAATTTCTTACAGAGATTTGGAACAGATTCAAGACACTCCCATTTGCTCTCAGATGGCTAATTGACAAATACGAGGAGAAAAAAGCCCGTCAATATATAGATATTTTAATTAAAAGAAGAAATGTGCATGCATATCCTATCCTTATCGAAGGAAATGGAAAAACAGTTGCTCAAGCTGAACACACATTCATTCCCATGGATAGTTCTATTGATATTATCACATTATAATTCTGCCATTTGCCGCGATAATGAACTTATCAAATTTCATTTTTCAATTTTCGATCCTACGCCAATACGTCTATGATATTTTCTCTTGCTTCTCAGATGGATACTCACCGTAGATCGAAGTGATCATAACAATTCCCGAGCACTTCTTACAGGTAGTGCTTCTCTTGTAAACATAATCTCTGGGTTCAAAATTTCTTCTTGTCATATATCCACAGCTCTCACATGTTTCAACAGAATAAATTTGTGGAGATTTATCTTTCTTATTCTTCCTAAATGGGAACCACAAGTTCTACTGTGCAACTCCTAGTGTATTTCCCACACC
>JBKPMK010000508.1:0-2230 GCA_046732115.1 Thermoproteota archaeon | reverse complement strand
GTCATCTGAAACTTCTCTTGCTTTTTTAGCTCTTCAAAGGCATCAATTTTCTTTTGAATAAGCCATCTTCTAAATTCTCTCAGCAAAAGGTTGTATAGGCGGTCTGACGCCGTCCCATCTTTGTACTAATTTGACAATATTCCAATATTTTTAATTAAAAAATACTCACTATACAAGGTACTAAAACCATTATTCATTATTGTAAATGTCCCGGGAATTGAGGATGCCGAACTGGCGGTAAGAAAGGAATAGGATTTGAATCTGCATTAGCTATATTCAATGTAGTTACTAGTAAAACAGACAAGGTTGGAATTAATGTCAGAATTTTAAATTTGTCCATTTGCTGACTGGTATGGCACTTAAAACAAATTAAGAGATTTAATCGAGTTTTAGGTTTGATTGTTTGATTTCAATTCTACCCTCAAATGGTCAAGAATGAAGATTTATCTACTGTTCGAATCTTTAAGTACGGAAAGCGCCAGTCCCATAAAGATGATGACGATGACCAAGGCATCATCGTATCTTCAATATCTCTTCTAAAAGTATCAAAAATGTCATCTATACGTCTGGTCTGCAAAGATCTCTGAGACTGTATTGCTCTTTCTCTATCATTGCCAATTCTACTACCACTCTTACTCTCACTACCTCTTCTTTTGAAATCCTGAAGGCCAGGTCTATACGACCTTACACCATCTCTTACTTTTCTGACATTTGTCTTAGATTTATCTGTGTGGATGCTGTGTTTTGTTAAAGTTGCAGTAAACGAGGCCGCAGAGCAATATGGTTTCCCCCGTTCTACTGCAGCATTTCATGTAATCAACAAAATAAGAGATTACAATAAAATTGGCGGGTTGAAAAAGGAGCTAAGCAGATTAACGACTCAAGTAGTTTCCGTAAGTGAAATTTGCTTCCGCCAAAATAAAGCTATGATGACTATGCTCAATTTACACAGTCGAGGAATAACGGAAGACCATATATTCTACTTGAACAATATTTTGGAGAATACGGGTACGAAATCTAACGGCTGAATTAATCTATGGAAATTCAAGGCAATCATAATATGCTTTCCCGAACTTGAGTTCAATTGATCGTTGTTAATGTATTGTCTATTCTTTATTAGTTTTGCCAGGCTGCAAACTCACGTAATATCAGAAGTTCCTGTTTGATTATGCCATATTATTATCTGCATAGAGTTTGTAGTGTTGTCCGGTCTGACAGTCAGTGTAGTATTATTATCTTTTTGCAGCTGCGTCGAAGTTTTCTTTAATATATTTCTTCAGCCTTTGTGCATCACTATTACTTACAAATATATCGTCTTGGAATACATTCTTCTTCCCTCTAGCTACCCTTATTTTGATAACACAAGCTTCTTCTTGCGACTTTGATGGAACTATTTCCATCCTTAACTCTGGCCCCTTCGCCATCATGCCTCTTACACCCTGGCCTAGAATAATGTCGTCATTGTTTTTATCTCTGCGAGGTGCAGCAAATTCTAAATTAAATCTGTTAATTCTATCTTCTATCTCAAGCTTCAGTCTGTCATCTTTATTCTCATTTTCAATCTTCAAAATATATTTCTGAAGGCTTTCAATTTCAAGTACCTTACCAATAGGAGTATTTTCATCATATGGTTGATTTTGCTGCTGTCCTTCTTTCTCAGTCCAAATCATTCCTTCTTTGGCTACTGTTATTCTAAATTTTCCATTATCTCCAGTGACTCTAAGGTGCTCATCTATTACTCTTTGAAGTTCGTCAGTTGTCATAGCCTTTACAGGTCCTCTAAACCACTGGTTTGATGCTTCTTCAAAGTCCAGCAATCCCCTATAGTGAACTATGTAACATTCCTTTGCATTCCATCTTCTTACCAACTCATAAGCATCTGATACAGAGATCATTCCTGTTTGTGGATGAGGATTGTAACTTTGAGTACCTAAAATAAGTAGATCTGGCTTCCAAAACAAATTTGGATCTGCATTAGGTAATGAAAGAAAATCCCAGCCAATTATTATTTTTTTATCTAGTAATTTTACTATATAGATGACAGACCCAGGCGGGGAATTATCGCCATGATCCGCTAAAATTGGTGTTATCGAAAATGGACCTACTTCAAAAGTTTGGTCTGGCTGTACTATGTTAAACGATACTCTATTGCTATTAGTTGTTTTTTCAGAAAGTTGTGGGAACTTTTTGATAACTTGATCACGGCACTCTAAAGTACAGAATATCTTCA
>JBKPMK010000507.1:0-11475 GCA_046732115.1 Thermoproteota archaeon | reverse complement strand
GAAATCCCCGAATATACATATCCGGAGTTCGAATGCATATCAACAAGAATAATTAAGAAATTGCCTCAGAACACTGTAATACAGATATCTTCGTCGTTATGGAAATCGGGGAGCAGGGATATTAGGGATGTACTCAAGATTGCCAAGCTATGTAACCAATTAGATACAGATGCTGCCCCGAATTTCTCAAACCATGTCAGGTAATGTTTATTCAATTCGATAATAAAGAGTAGAGGATAAGGGATAGAAAAATAAGGTCTTAAGAACCACACAACCCTATTTTTCCTATGATTTATAATTTCATTTGTATTTTATAACAGCTGTGATTCTAACTTTGGTGCATAACTTACAAACCAAATTTTTTATAGAATGTTACTATGGAATAGCACTACTGTTTCACTGTTGCCCTATTATTATCTGCAAACATATTGCTAATTCATACGATAGATCTTCAATGTTCCTATAGATCTATGTATACATATTTCTCTCCATACTATCTTTATTAAAATGTCAAAAAGAACTATGAAAAGTAGTGAGATTTTTTTATTATTATATTGATATGTTAGCACTACCAATTACAGAATAAAACAAATGCTTTCCCGGACTGTCCATTCGGGGAAGCTTTGACCAATTGTTCTTTTGTCCCTATTTAGCCAAACTTTCTAAAAGTTAAAGCCTTCTCGCATAGATGTTGATTTTGGTTCTGGTAGTGAGGTAGATTTCTGTTGTTTAGCTCCGTTTTGTGGCTGGTCAGTACCTTGTGCGCTGTTTGAGTCGGTTGGTTTATCTTGTCCCTGGTTAAATGTTTGAGTGTAACAGTGCTTCAATTCAGGTAGTGTAAGATCACCATCTGCTGCCGCACCAGATTGACACTTAGATAAACTGTTCAAATCAGTTTTAGATATACCATTGCTATTACTGTTGCCATCCTGCGGACTTGTTCCAGAATTTGGAAGGTTAACTGCACTTGACCTTGGGCCGCTTACACCGCCCTTACTATCAGATAATGTTGTATAAGTATTACCATCACCTGAATTTTGACTACTTTTTTTCGCTGCAAATGCAGAGCCTGCAATACCACCACTCGCAACTATAAGCGATGAGGCTACGGCAATCGCAAAGACAGCTGCCATCGTTGTTCTGTTATTTAACATTACCATTGATCAAAAGGCCATCTTTTTAACAAATGTGAAAAACAGGTAAGGTCTATTAGATAGTATAGATACTTCTATCAACTAGTAACGATTCAATTACCTATAATAGTCATCTAATATTATATTCAAGGCTCCTGGCTTGATTAACTCAAGTCGTAGGGGTAAGTTAGATAAAATGATGGAAGGCTATGGAGATACAAGTGGGTTAGCAGATGAAGAGGGAATAATAACGGCAATTCCCAAAAAACAAAGCTGATGATCTATTAGAGGTAATAAGAAGTGGCATGGATAAAACAGAGAAGTAAACCGTCATCCACAAGTGGGACAGGTACAACAGCAATCATCGGCATTTATTCCCCATTTAAGGAAACTCGGTTAGATAAATAACGAAAGCGACTCTGGTTGTACCACTACATCATCGCTTGCCTCCCCGAAATTCCATGGCATAGATACAGAACCAACTATATAAGATACGGTAGATAGTAACACGTTTCTTCTGTGGTTATGCGCAAACTAATGATAGGATCAGTTCTGGAATAAGACGTGAATTACCATAATTTTCTTCTAGTATATGTATAGCCATGATGATACTTAGTTTCTGTTTAATTTGTATATTAGTTAAGTTGCCTCTATAGCTTTTGTAATGATAGTAAAGCCGACTGAAGTGACCTATATGTTATTTATCATATTAGCGCTTATCGGAATTTCTAGCGTAGTATATGTGCAGGATGCAAATGCCGCCAGTTCATGTAGCCGTCATGCTTCCGACAGCTCACGATGTTCAAAAGATAATACGCCTTTCATTTTACCTTTTCCTTAAAACTGCTGCCCCGAATTCATCATTCGCTTTGCTAGTTAGGTAAGAAAAGTAAGCGATACTCTATAGTCGCGCCGCCCCAGCTGTACAGCTAGATCTCCACGGAAAAGAAGATGATCCATCATAACTCTTTTCTGAAGTTTATATTCATATAATAATTTTATAAAAATTTGCTTAGTTTATCGAATAATAGTATAAATAATAAGACTACATCCATATATTTTAATATGAGTAACACGAGCTCAATTTTTGCGCTATTCTCAGTTCTAGTTGGAGTAATGCTCTTTGGTATTTGGAGTAATATCTTTGTATACGCCCAACAACCATCATCTTCAACTTCAACTTCATTATCGCCACCAACAACTGGTGGTCCATCCAGCAAGTCAATATCTCCAGAACTCAAAGCAAAAATGTGTGATCCCAGCAGCCCAAATCTGAAAGTTGTTAATGCAACTGAAGCACGTATATGTGGTATACCAAAAACGGTAAAATCGCCTTCATTATCAGCAGCAACCTCCCAGACATCACCTATATCCTCACCGTCGGCAAGAACAACGAGTCAACAAACAGCAACAACAACAACTACTACAGCAGCTACAAGTGAAAGTACTCCTCCAAAACCACAGCAGATAGCAACCACAAAAAATAATAATAATGCGGTTTCTCATTCAACAGGTTATGTTACATGGGCAACAATAGCTTCACTTAGCAATCTTAGCGATACACCATCATTATCACCTTCGTCCCCTTCAACTATAGCATCTCATAGTGCGATAAGTCAGCAAGAATCGCCGCTTATTCCAATAACAAGAGTCAACGGTACAACAGGAACTAATGGTACTGCTGGGCAGATTCATACATTTGCAGCAACTTCTCCAGTAGCCACCTCTGGTAAGCTGCTCTACCTTGGTTATCATGATACTACTGCTACTACTAGTAGCTCAACGCATGGCAATAGTGGCTCAAAAGATAAGAGCAGTCAAGATAGTAAACCTCCTACTCATAGTAGTAGTACAAGCAGTACTAGCGATAACAGTCCACTAAAAAAAGTTAAGAGCAGCAGTAGCAGCAGCTCTGACACTAAATCATCCACCACTCCTCATAACAGAATTATCGTTACCTACAATAATAATTCTCCACAGACCATTAAGACTACTAGTACTACTAAATTAACTAAAACACATAGTTCCAATGATAACAGCAGTCCAAAGACAGATAAGAGCAGTACTGCTACCGATACTGGTTTTACAGGGAAGAAGAAGACAACGAAGACTAGTACTACTCATTCAGATTTAACTCCCTATTATACTACCGGTGATAACAGTCCACCAAAGAAAGTTAAGAGCAGCAGTAGCAGCAGCTCTGGTACTGAATCATCCACGCATCATGATCTTACAACAAGTACGAGTACTGGGGATAGCACTTCTACAAAAAAGAAACATAGTCATTTAGATCTAACTCCCAGTGTTAGTGGCGATAGCAGTTCTACAAAAAAGAAACATAGTCATTTAGATCTAACTCCCAGTGTTAGTGGCGATAGCAGTCCACCAAAGAAAGTTAAGAGCAGCAGTAGCGGCAGCCCTGATTCCAGATCACCTATTCATAGTAATACTAATAATGATGGCACAGACTCATCAGCATCATCATCAGCATCAGACTTAGGATCAGCAATTAGAGATAAAGTGGATTCGATTATCAGAAATAGCCTAGGTGGAGTCAGACATAGCCTTTTTAGTTTTAGTGATTAATGGCGGCTTTATGCGAGGAAATACAGATAGCACAAATTTTTTTGACCAAAAATTCTGATCGTATGTGCTATCTATGTCTAAGTTATTACCCTCTTAGTTAGAAGACTGGGGGACTCCGAAGTTGCCGCCGTCCAACTCTACTGTTCATACATACTGCGTAATCCCCTGCAGACTATGCTAGATCACTATCACTATCCATTAAATTTCTGTTCACCGTCTGAGATATTATAGAATTCTTGAGACCATGACTGCTAACCATAAGATAAATATCTTGAATAATAACAAAACACAATATCGAAAACTAAAACTAGTTCCCATTGTTATGAAAATTTTATCTGATATTAAGAGTCTTGCCGGTTCAAAAAAGTTATCCGAAAGTAATCTTGGCTATGAAACCTCTACAACGTTTCTGCGAGAAGGTGCAGCAGCAGCTATAACTATTCCAGCTATGCTGGCTCCTACTCCACTCATTGCTATCATTTAGGTGAGATGAATTCTTATTATTTTTTGCTACTAGTTTGATAGTTGTACTACAGCAGGTATTTTGTCATACTAAGAGGTGATCATGGAATACTGTATATAATACACCATCATCAGTCTCATCCATGCCGCCAGAAGAACCTTCGCATCCAAGTACCGCACCTGTAACATCACCTGGAGTCATTAATGCAAATCCACCAAGCAGCGGGAGAGATTATAGTACTATGTGTGCAAAACTCTAGCTGGTGCTTATCCCTTCATGTAGCACGCTTGTTAATATCGTGGCAGCAATGGAACATCGGAAATTGATCGTGAAAACACATTTTTTATTTAATTAATAGTAATATTTTTTTACAATGTATGTCAATCTATGGAATTGTTTATGTATAGCTGGAAGGTTCTTACTAGAATTTCTTTTATGTAAATCTTTTACATTGAATATTGTAATGTGCCATCTATAATACTGGAACTGCACTTCGCCAGGTTGAATAGTATTTTGGTGTTATTGTTTCCTTTTTCTATTTCACCCAAGAGCCACTTTGCATTGGGATCATCTAAACTTCCAATGTTCTTCATAATAAATTTCTTGGCTATGTCAATATTATAATTAACATCTTCATGAATTTTTACTATTCCCTTACCTCTAACTCCTTTGAATGGAAACTTGGGATCATCAATGCAATATGCAATCACATTATTCTTTCTTAAGCTATGAACTTTTTTGGTAGCCCTAAGTGTATTTACGTATATTTTGTTAAATGTGGTATCAAAGTAATACGCAAGAGGAATCACATTTGGTTCTCCCTTGTCATCTATTATGCCTATACGAACCAAAAGGTTGTTATCGTTATTAGCCATAAAATTCTTCGTCTCTTCTTCAGTCATTGCCTCACCGACTCCTGGAAATGCATTAATTATTTTCATCATTCCACTGCGATGTCGGGCCCATGGCTATATATCTAAGATGATATTTTATAATCCAGCATGTTAAGATTACATACTAGAATATGTGGTCGTCTTAAGGTCTTCTGTAGAATAGAGCTCTATAATGCCAAATGAATCGTCATTTGTGGAATAGTACATATAGCACCTACTATGTATGTCCATTTTCATTCCAATTCCAGATGACGGCTATCTGACGGTGATCCGATCTCCTATCTGACGAATACTTATAATGTTCTATAACAATATTTGATATTGTACATGCCCCCGTTTAGATGAACAGACCCGAAGAAATGTGGTCAGGGAGTGGATATTGGGCTTCCCCCGAGATCAAATAGCTGAACATACTGGTATAGGAGCCGGTACTGTCAGCAGTATCATAGTCAACTACAAAGCTGGGCTTGATGATCTAGATTTTGATTCAATTAGACAACTAGCTATAGAAGCAAGGCAGCACAGTTGGAATTTCGCTGAATTAGCCTTACACGCCAGGCTATACAACTATTTCATCAAATCGGGGGCAGCAGAGGATAAAATAGAGTCATTCATTGTCAAAGTTAGTTCTAACGATATTTCGCCGGAAAGAGTCATTGAGCTTGTATATCAATTACATGAGATCTCACGGAAAGGAACAAATATGGTAAACCAATTTTTTATCTCATCATATCTATACACCAAAAGTATCGCAAAACCGGTATGGAGTATAATTGATCATTCAGATGTTTCCCCGAATTTCTTAAATAGATAATTTATTTATCAGATATGGATAGATGCCTCCATTTGGATTTGGTAGGAAGGAACAGCCTCAACCCTTTACTACTGAAATAACAGATAAAGAAGATCTGGAGGAAATCAAGCAAATAGCTGAGATGTTAAATCCAAATGAGGAAGTATTCGTTGTCGCTCGACAATCCAGGCTAAAACCAGGTGGTTCTGCTTTTACTCCTAACATCATTTTTGGTACGGATAGAAGAATCATAATTAAAGACCCAAGTATGCTCGGATTGCGAGAAAACGTAGTTGATATTCCATACGATATGATCAGTAGTGTTAGAATCGACAAAGGTGTATTTTCATCCAATATTATATTCAAAGCTCCAGGGCTCATAAACTCAGGTCGTAGAGGTAAGCTAGACAAAATGATGGAAGGGTATGGAGATAACAGTAGCCTAGCAGATGAAGAGGGAATAATAACTGCAATTCCCAAAAAGAAAGCTGAGGATCTGTTAGAGGTAATAAGAAACGGTATGGATAAAGATAGAGAAACATATGGTCAGGAGCAGCCATCACAGCAACAACAAATCCCATCGATATCAATAGCAGATGAGTTGACTAAATTAGCTAATCTAAAAGAGAAGGGAATAATTTCTGACGAGGAATTTCAACAAATGAAACAAGATTTGATAAAGAAGAAAGAAATATGATTAGCAAGGCATTGGCGATTCTTTTCATTATTGGTTTGTTTCCTGTTTTACAGATTCCCCCGAAAGTAATGGCACAGGCCCCTCCTCCTTCTGAAGCAGCAAAAGTACTTGTAGACGATGCTATTCATGATTTGAAGTCTAATGACACCAAAAAAGCTCAAGTCCATTTGGTCATACTCAATCAGCAACTACCAGCACTTGTAAATTCGTCTTCAATTCAACCGGTAGTGAAAGTACTTGTAGACGATGCTACTTCAGCTCTGAAGAATGGCGATATTAATAAAGCAATTGTACATTTAGCATTAATTCCATTCCATGGACAGTTTTATGGTCCTACTGGCATTGCAGTTGATCCTGCAGGTAATGTGTATGTCGCAGATATGCTCAATAACAGAATACAAAAGTTTGACAGTAGTGATAATTTTATAACAAAGTGGGGAAGTCGTGGTACTGGAGACGGAGAATTCGATCATCCAAACGCAGTTGCAGTTGATTCTAAATCCGGTAATGTATATGTCGGAGATTTTGATAAAAACAATCGTATCCAAGTATTTGCTCCATCTACCAAGATCAGTAATGTGCAGACAAACCATCCTCCGACTGCAGATAATCTAACAATTACCATAAAGACTAAACAGCCATCGCCCATTAAGCTAAAAGGAAATGATGCACATGGTGATGTGCTTACCTACTCTATTGTTTCCGATCCTTCTCCATCAGGAAGTTTAAGTAAACTTGAGTCAACTAGGGGAGAAGTATTTTATTCCCCACCTGAAGGATGCACAACCTGTTATTCGACTTTTCAATATCGAGTGACCGACAGCCGTCCTTTAGGTTTTCCACAATAGCTGGGGCTTTCTTGGTTCCGGAAATTGCCATAGTGAGGAAATCAAAGCATAATTCTGATAACGGTGATACGAGTTCCTCATCCTCATCTGTTCCCTTTCAATCAGGCTTCAAAAGCTTCGGACAGGGAGAAGAAGATGGTGTATCGGCAGGAGCAGTACGAGAGCAGGGTTGCCCGCGAACAATCATTGTCCAGCTTCTTCTAGTTCATTTAGCTTTGACCCATACTGTCTAGGATATGGACAAGACTTATCTGATGAGGTTCCTGGACTAAATTGGAGTGTAGGATCGCTAATGCTATATGCTTTCTGTATAGAAACAACACCTAGCGCTCCTACAACCAACGCAGTTGTAAGGACCATTGTTGTAGCCACTAGAATGATATGGTTCATAACTAGAACTATTGGCCATTCATCATCATGATATTTGTAGAATATGTCAAAGTCACGAAGCGCGAATACCTCACCCATCATACGCGCCTTCATATGTATCTCCTCGACCATTGAAATGAAGTCATGATTGAGAGGCTTGCTGTCGAGTAGAACTTCCGTCGACTTAAGTCGGCTGCGTCCCAGCCATATGACGTTTTAAGACCTAGTAGTTTGATATTCTAGTCTGAGAAATGATGGTGTTGATTTCATAGCAGATGTACTTGCTTTAATGGTAAATGAACCTAACTGCAAGCTCTTCAATGTTGTAGGATTAACTGTTGCTTGGTACGATCCACCTGCTACGTTATTTCCTTTGGAATCGTAGAAGTATCCTGTTACTTTTACATTTGTCTGTGTTTTTCCTGCTGCTCTATTTTCAACCTGACCTGTTATAGTCCATGTTTTGCCTGTGGAATCTAGCTTTGTTACCAGGTTCAAAGTATTGAATTGGTTTTGTTTAGCTACACATTGTGTATCTCCTGAAATCTGACATAGCTGAGCTGTATCAAGGAGTAACAGGAACGTTGGTTGCTTGGTAATGAAGTTCTCGGCTACTGTCTCATCTTTGGTTATTACCTTTTTCGTGATAATGGTTGTAATGTACCTCGTACATTCGCCATTGTGAAGGTGGTAGCCTGGTGGACAATCTGGAACGCATTTGCCTATACTCGGATCAAAGTGTTGGTCTTTTGGACATGTATGACACGAGGGGTCCTCTGGGTTCTTGGTACAATCAACTTTGCATGATGGGTCCTCTGGGTTCTTGGTACAATCAACTTTGCATGATGGGTCCTGGGGGTTTGCTTTACAGTCTACTGGTTGTGTAGTACATGATGGATCATTGGGGTTCGTTGTACAATCTACAGGTGCTCCTCCAGGCGTTGGTACTGGTCCTGGAGCTTTCGTACACTCTGGAGAAGTTGATCCTTGTTCACATATCGGTGGTGGCAAAGTTGTTCCTGGGGGAGGTGGTGGAACGACTCCTCCTATTGGTGGCATAGGTTGTCCTGTTCCTGGCGGTGTAGGAATATTCGGGTTGGTACCCGTTATGATTCCGGGCACGGGTTGCTGTGGTGGTTGTTGCTCCAACTGTTGCAGCTGTGTCTGCTCCTGCTGCTCTAGTTGGGGATTTTGCTGCTCTTGCAGCTTTTCTTGTGGACTCTCCTGCGTTTCCTCTTGCTGATGAACCGGTTCTTGCTGCTCTAACTGCGGTTGGTCATGTTCTTGCAGCTTTTCTTGTGGACTCTCCTGCCTTTCCTCATTCTCTTCATTCTTTTTACTGGTACTAGAGCCGCCGCTGCTACTGCTACTTCCTCCTCCAGAAGAAGATCCTTTAGATTTTGCGGCATGAGCGGGTGGTGCTATGCCAATAGCCTTGTTATTATCGCTCCTTAAAACACCCGCAAAAGTTAATGAAAATGCAAGCGTTAAAACAAATAATATTATAAAGAGGCTGCGAGTGTTAGTCCTGCTGCTATTACTACCATTACCCACACTCATTTCTCCAGTGTCATCGATTATCGATTATATACGCAGTACCATCGTATATCAATGAATTTTCCTGATGATCCTCAGGTAGTTAATAGTCTAAGTGAATATCTTAACCATACCCTTTACCTGTATTCGAGCCATTTTGACTATAATACTAATTTTCAGCGTATCAGCTCCAATGGCAGTTCTAAGCAGGGTTTCCTGCCTACTCATTAAAGTATAGTTACAAGAACAACTATGATAACTCTACTTACACCTGACTTGAGATTGGTACGATAATATCGGGTAAAGTATTCTTCGTACGATATCGTGCAAATTCAAATAGTTTTTCCACATTTCTTCCAACAGTTTTGAAAATGATTAATTCTCTAAAGATTAATGTGGCTGCAATTGCAGTGGTTTTGGCTGCTTAGCGATGATATATCAGAAGGGAGAGGGGAAGAAGTAGCAGTAGGAGAGCATCCGAGTGCATTTATGTCGTAACTGTTCTCTTTATCTATATAATAATACATTATGTAGACATAGTGAAATTCTTTATCTACACTACTTACATCAATGGAATATCTTCAAATGAAATATTTGCATGGCACATAAGAGAAGGTGCATTTGAACGGCTTAATCCTCCATGGCAGCAATTTAAGGTAATTGAACGAAAAGGAAACATTCAAAGTAATGGTACAGTCAAGATAAAGATGAAGCTTGCTGGTCCTATTCATACAACTTGGCTGGTAAAGCATTCTGATTATATAGAAGGCAAACAGTTTAGAGACAGCCAAATTAAAGGACTTTTTTCATCATGGACACATACTCATTTGTTCAATTCGTTTGAATTGTCTTCATGTATATTAGACGACCATATAGAATACTCTTTACCAGGTGGTACACTAAGCGAAACAATTGTCTCACCTTTAATTAACAAAAAACTAAATCAAATGTTTGACTATAGACACCGTCTTACCAGGGATGATTTACTAGTTCACGCCATTGCAAATAGAATAAGAGGTAATGATGGGCCATTGACTATTGGAATTACTGGTTCTAGTGGATTTCTTGGTTCTTCATTAATACCATTTCTTACTACGGGGGGCCATAAAGTAATACGATTCATGAGACATCGTCCTACTTACGATGATAAGCTACATCTAGAAAATGTCAAGTCTATTCAATGGAACCCTTCTTCTTCTCTAGCCTACACAGACCCACCATCTTTAAACGATGACAATAACAAGATGGATGCTGTAGTTAATCTTGCTGGAGAGAACATATTTGGAAGATGGACAAAGAAAAAGAAAAAAAAGATTTTTGTTAGCCGAGTAAATACTACCAAGTCTCTGTGTAAGCTGTTATCTTCACTTGATAAGCCACCCAAAGTGCTTGTGTCTGCGTCTGCAACAGGCTATTATGGGGACAGAGCAGATGACATGCTAACAGAAGGAAGTAGGTCCTCATTTGGTTTTTTATCGGATGTTTGTAGGGATTGGGAGGAGGCTACCCAAATAGCCAAAGAATTTGGCATCCGAGTAGTCAATTTAAGGTTAGGCATAGTTTTGTCATCCTCTGGTGGAATGCTGTCAAAAATTCTTCCCATTTTTAAATTGGGCTTGGGTGGAAGAATTGGAAATGGTAATCAGCATATGAGTTGGATTGGATTAGATGATTTATTAGGAGTAATTCTGTATGCTATAGTAGATGAATCTATATCCGGTCCTGTAAATGCTGTCTCACCGAATCCTGTCACAAACGCTGATTTCACAACAACTTTAGGAAAGGTTTTGTCACGACCTACAATGTTTTCTATTCCCAAATCCATAATAAAATCTGTATTAGGAGAGGAATTGGCTGAATCTGCTATCCTTTCTAGCACACGTGTTATTCCTAAGCGCCTTATCAAGATAGGATATCAATTTCGTTTTCCATATTTAGAATCAGTCTTAGAACATACCCTCGGAAAAGTATCTGCTGAAACCATGCTTCCCCGAATTACTTACTCCCGTGAAATGCGTTAATCTTGAAATGGTTTAAACTCCCATAATGTTAAATGCATAGTCACCTGTGGAATACCATATTTAGCACCTACAATACGCGTCCATTTGCATTCCAATTCCAAATGACGGTTCTTTGACGGTTGATCTGACTGACATA
>JBKPMK010000506.1:0-7542 GCA_046732115.1 Thermoproteota archaeon | reverse complement strand
CTGTTTCTGTCTATATAAGTATTTTTAGGAATTAATCCCGTAGAAAATACTGCAATAATATAATTGCACTGTACATAACATCCTAGTTTTTTGGTTAATAGCCCAAAAAAAATCCTCGTCGTTTTATATTAATTCTACATTTGAAAATACATGAAAGCAGTATATCAACAACAATATCAACAGCAAATAATCTTACAACTCATTAATGACTGCAACAATGAATATAATCTTCACAAAAGGATTGAGATTTTGTATCGCATAAATTCACTACTTCCAAAAGAACGTCAGCTAAAAATACCATCACTAATTACAAATGCATATATCAATGCAGCATTATATAGAATAGAAGAAAAAATATCTGTTAACTATAGGTGAATGTTATACTGACAACGTTTATTTCCAATAGCGTAACGACCTAATGCTTTAGACGTATACATCCCGTTTATCTTCTAAAGCTATTTTGAATATTGTTGAGTTATCGGGTTCTTCTCTTCGTATTTTATTCATTCACCTTTTTTCAGATTGTATTTTATTTGTCACCAACGGTAAAGTAAAGTAAAATGTTGCTCCTCTTTTCTCTACATCATTAATCACATTGTTATTATTATCAGCCCACATTTTGCCATCATGAGCTTCTATAATACTTTTTGAAATAAACAATCCCAAGCCAGTTCCACCAACCAATTCAGATTTAGTAGCAAATTTTGTGAATAGCCTTGGTAACATTTCAAGGTCTATACCGATACCCGTGTCCTCTACACTAACGACAACTTCTTCATCTTCTTGACTATTATTTTTTACGTCTTCATTTCTTCTTTTCTTTGCTACATTAATTGATATACTTCCTTCTTTAGTAAATTTAATAGCATTACTCAACAGGTTAAAAATGACCTGAGTTATTCTTCCTTTATCTGCTTCTACTACAAGGTTCTCCTCACGTTCATATAATAATGCAACACTGTTACCTTCCTTTTGAATATCATTTTTGAAATCCTCCACAATGCTAGATATTAATTCAGTCAAGTTGAATTTCTCTTTGTTCGGCTTTAGTGTATGACTTTCAATTCTTGTGACATCTAATATATCGTTGGTAAGTCTCTGTAATCGACTAGCATTTCTAATTAGTGCTTGAGATATTTGTTCTCTATTTTCAGGATGCTTTTGCAGCAGTTCAGAAAATCCTAAAATAGCTTGAGTTGGAGTCTTTATTTCATGACTTGCTACATTGATAAATTCCTTTTGCATTTTGTCATGTACTTTTAGCTGCTCATTTGCAGATGACAGCTGCTTATTTGTGTTTTCAAGCTCTTTGTTTGCTTCTTCTAATTCTTTTCCTCTTCTCTTTACCTCCTCATTTAGACCACTCCATTTGATGAGAAACACGATTAAGATTGCGATAGCAGCAGTGGTACCAGCTATTAATGAAAACATCTTTACTCTTTCAGCAAAAAGAACATCGTTAATATGCGAATAAATCTCCGCAGTGGGTGCAACTATACGAACAAAGTATGCAGCTTTACCATTTACATAAATTGGATAGCCTGTAGATAATCTTTCACCATATCCATAGTTATAAATTGCATAGCTTGACCTTCCTGTCAGTAAGTTACGAACAAAATCAGTTAAAAGTTTATTATGCTTGATAAATTGCTGCGCATAATCTCCAAAAAAGTTCTTTCCTAATAAGGTATTGCTTACAGCGGTAGCCAGTATGGTCGCATTCTTGTCATAAGCTACCAGATACTTCGAATTAGGATTATGAACATTTCCATACTGTGATAAGAAAGTTTCAAACGGTACAAGTGCACCTATTAGGCCCATATATTGTCCAGTTTTTAAATTTGTTATAGGATATCCTATAGCTATTCTATAGTTTCCATCTAATCCAACAAAGCCATTGGAAAAGGTAGGTGCTCGTGATTTTAATGTCTCTTGTACCCAAGGTCTTGAAGAAATATCTGTTCCTGCAAAGCTCTTCTGTCCTTTTGCAGCCAGACCAATTGTCTCAAATCCTGTATTGTCTGCAATTACAAGCCTATCTATTATGTTATCGCGACTATTAAGACGAGTGTATGTATCTTCTGCTAACTTCCTTGTAGTAATATTTGATAAATCTCCTTGCTGAATGTATATAGAATTCGCTAAACCATGAAGGTTATCTGCTACTAAAGTTAGGTCTGTGCCAATATGTCTTGATAGAGCTTGTATGTCTTTTAGTTGGTTTTGTACCTGTTGTTGAATTATAGTATGTCTGATATTCTGCTCAGTTGTATTTTCAAGATAGAAGAATAAACCATAGGATATAGCAATAATTAATACTATGGAAACTATTGCCAATACCTTTGCTTTTCCCTTTAATGGGTTTATGTATCTCTTTTTTTTCTTGGCTTGCAATTATAGCATCATGTACATCCCAATCTAATTTTTAAACTTGAAGGCAATAGTTGGATACTTTAAGTAGAATCAAAAGGAGTTTACGCCTAGCTATGCCTACTAATGATATAACCAAACCAAAAGACAAACTTCTAGCCATAAAACAATATTGGAGTATATTATAGAGCCATACAAAGTATTACTAACTCTATTTTAGAGGTATTATCGAACTATTAAGACAGCTACAATTACTATTGTATTATAGATAAGACTAGCCTCTTAGATATAGGCCAGAGGATTACATACATTCCAAAGAAGGCAGCAACCATATGAATAAGTTAAAAGACACCTACAAGCTGCAGATAAAATATAACGATACACTAGACCGGTGTGGAGTATATGAGTGGATTAGATTAGATTAGATTAGGTTTCTACTCACGTCATTTAATACTACAATACTAGGGTATAATGTCAGAAGGCAGCTAAATATATAATGTCAGAAGGTCTTAGACCTATGAATCGCCAATATGTTCACCTGTCTACTGACAAGCGTACTGCATTACAGGTGGGAAAACGTAAGACGATTTCAAAAAACGACGAACATGAACCAGTGATAATCGCCATTTCTGCAATTGAAGCATATAATACTGGAGTCTATCATTTTTATCAAGCTTCAGATTCAGTATGGTTAAGTGATTATATACATCCAAATTTTATGGAATTGTTGAAATAACAAACTACGATGCAATGGTAACTGTAATACAAATCATTCTTTAACCAGTCTTATTTGAGCCAGATAAAGAGAGGGTAAGGTTTCCTTGTATTTGTTGCTGCAACTGCTGTATAATTGATATTTGTCCTATACTTGAATGTGAATTTAAACCGCCTCTGTAATTTCATGTCAAGAAGCAAAATAATATAACCCATCCTGAATAATCAATAGCGCATTATTGTATGTCAGATATGAACGCTGAAGAAAGGGACAAGATACTTGACGACTTTATCAAAGATTCTAAAAAAGATTTGAACGAAACTATCGCTCGTGAAAAAGCTAGACTAGATGACCACATTAACCAATATAAAACTAAATTCGCTCAAAAATTACTTGAGCAGTTCAATGAAGAGATTAAGCAATTACGGGATTCTCTTAAAAACGGCAATTATTTTGATGCAAGTACACACTTTATAACAGCAAATTGGTTAAATAAGGAACTCAAAGAAAGGGGATTTTGATTAGTCGACTATTATTGTTATCTGTCAGCGAAACGGAAAATAATTATCAGGTTGACTTCATGTTTGTCATATTTTCATAGTCTCGTTCAAAAAGATTAATAAAAAATACCCACTCCATAGTTACGCCTTTTCAGCATCAACTTGAGGAATAAATTTAGCAACAAGCTTTGGCGTTGTTAGCTTAGGCAATGGTAGTGGACATGGACCAATCATCATGATGTTGAATTCAAGTGACGGAACTTCTATGGTCAATTCAGCCATGGCACAGTTTTTTAGCTGCTATTACGCCTCCTTCGCAGTATAATGTCATGTTATGGGTATATAGCTTGATTTTGGAATTGGAATACTCAGAGTAACTATACCATCCTTATATACTGCCGTTCCAACTACTTTCTCACCATCGCTGATAGAGAAAGGTAATACTACTTTTCTGTTTATATTAATAGGCCTTTGTCTATAATATTGTGTTCCAATATGTCGTTGTTGTTCTTCTTCTCTTTTCGCATTAATTGTCAGTATTTCCTCTACAATTCTAAGGTTGATATTCTCCTTTGAAAAACCTGGTAAATCAATTCTAATAACCAAATCGTTGTTCTCTTCCACCATGTCTATAGCTGGCAGCACAAATTCAAAGAACAGTATTGACCTTTTGCGCAATTCCTCAGTTTGCTAGAGCAAAAATGAGTGTTCATATAAATTTTGCTCTAGATTTATCCTTAGCTTCTTACACTTATTTCGAATTGAGACGGATGACCTACATAAGGAATTTCCGAATTTACAAAAAGTAAAAGATGTGTTGCAAAATTACACTACAACAATCAATGCAATAAAGATTCTGGTAAATATGGGAGATAAGTCACGAGATGGTCTATCCAGTTGGAGTAGCGACGCCTGTATTTATAGTAGGACTGCTAGTGCTGTTTAGGGGAGGAGGATATGCCTGAGTGATACATTGTCTAATTTCTTTTTTTGTAGCATAACCTTTTGTAGAATCAGCATTGGAAAGACAATTCTTGAAAGTGTTATAATTGTTGGCAGCGGTTTCAGATTTACTATTGTTGCTGGTCTGAGCGGATATTGGTTTAAATGCACTTGACAATATAAAGATAGATGACAATAATATAGCAACTGTTATGATAGCAATTGGCATATTTTTTTGCTGTTGTTTTTCATTTGGCCAATGGACATGATTATTTATTAAAAATGATTGCTTAACAAGGTTAATCGTCAGAATGCAAGACATGTACCTTGTACGATATAGTGCAAAACATGACTAGTTCTTCATATTTGTTATGAAGCTGCTTCTCTAGATAATAGTACATTTTTAACGACCAACGAGGCGTCTGTAAGTCAATATGTTCTTTCAGAGAAAAAAATTTGGAGTTTTGTACTATTCTCCTTATCTTAGGCTTGGCAGAGTATTGTCGTGTGTAGAGCTAGACTGGTCTAATGCGTGTCCGAATCCCTGGTCAAAGACTTGACTATAGCAGTCGTTTACGTCAGCTAGGTTAAGACGACCATCTAGTGCATCATGAGATACACAGCTAGAAAATGTCTTTAGGTCTTTTTGAGAGATACTGCCGCTGCTATCAGAAGTAGGGGTATTACTGTTGTCCGTAGTCCCACTTGAGTCACGTGTGTTTGGAGTTTGCGAATCCGAAGAGCTGGCAGCTGCAGGATTATCGTTACTACCGCTATCACCTGAGTTTGTCATTGTATTTGCTGTGGTATCTCCTCCTTTTCCTTTCTTTGCAAATGCATAGCCTGCAAATCCACTCACAGCTATGAGTGATGATGCTATGGCAATGGTAAAGAGGGCTGCTGCTATTGTTGTTCTGTTTGAAACCATCGTGAGAAGTGAAGACAGGATATGTTTTAAGAAATATGGAAATAAATGATATCTGTTACACATTTAACACAGTTATCTATAACACTTCTAGCAAGAAGTATACCAATATTCTGTCAATTGAGTCGATATATGATATAGAAGCAAATCCAGAAATCTGTAGAAAACTTTCATAATGATATTGAAGTTATCAGACGAACTCATGACAGTAAGATAACTGTGACAGTAAGAACACATGCATAAATATCTAGCTGAGCAGAAGGAAGGAGTATATTCTCCATTCTAATAGTAGCAATACCAATACTACTAACAGTAGTACTAACACTAAGACTTATACTAATTCTCCCGCTAGAGCTCCTAATATCAAACATAACTCCCCTGAAGTCAAAGACGTATGTTACTTTGCTGAGAGGATTAGACATATGTTAGATGTTAAAAAAAGACATCTTAGAACAGCGATGCAAAAATCAGATGTATATGATAAGAATACAAGCATTAGAGTGGGTTCAAGGACAAATGCAGGATTTAATTCTTGGTAATATAACTACAGATTGGCCGTTCTATGATGATAACAAATGATTAACTAAATGGAATAAAAATATAGGTTACACCATAAGCATAATGATAATTGTATTTTATACTTTAATTCGTTGTATCGAATCGTGTCCGGCTTTAACTACTTCGGTTCTAGGTGAAGAGTTCTTCTCTTATTGTTTTGGTCAGCTAAATTTAGAATGTCAATTCTGGATTTACTATTGTTAGCGGAACTTCTCCTTGAGCAAACCTTTCAACGTTAGTCGCTATTATTCTACCTATTGCATCTACTGAATCTGCAGTCCATCCTGCAATATGCGGTGTAAGTACAAAATTATTTAGCTTTAGGAATTTATCGTTAGGGTTTGGTGGTTCTTCCCAAAACACATCAAATGCGGTTCCAGCAATTTTTATTCTATGCAATTAGGTTTTCTTTCAAGTGCGGATATCTCATTCCTTCTTTTTGGGTCTCCAATATCATGGTAATACAGCCATTTAAAAAAGCGACATAATATTACAAGTCTTATATTGTAGCTGCCAATCCATTTATGTAGTGGGTCTTCATTTTCAGGCTTGCGGCAATTATCTAGATAGCAAAGAACATCATCTCTGCTCATATCAATAAACTTCTTATCAATCCCAACAGCTTTTGATAGCTCATACAAAAACTGTATTGTATATCTTTTGTAACTGAGCCGTGGATTAATCTCTCTTTTCATTTTCTTCTACTAGATATAAGATAAATTGTAACTGGTTCTTCGTACTCTTCTTTTATCCATAGTATTTCAAAACCTTCTGCTGATACTAAATCTTGTATTTCCTTATCTGTAAAAAATCGAATTTGAAAACCATCAATATCGTAGATTCCTTTATCTACTTCCCTACCTTTACCGTAAGATTTGTCGTTGTGATTTCTAACAGAAAAGAAGTTCAACCCTTCAGGCTTTAGCACTCTTCTTATCTCAGAAAATACAAAATGAAGCTTCTCTTCTGAAAAGTGCATATTAAAAAGCATATGTGAATATACAGCATCAAAGTACTCATCTGCAAACGGAAGAGGATTCTTAACATCAAAGGTTTGTGATTTGATTATTGGTAGTCGTTTTTCCTCTGCCATCTTGTTTAATATATCGATGGCAACTGAAGAATAGTCTAACGCTTCCACTTCGATTCCATTTGACCCAAAAAATATTGTATCTCTACCATGGCCTACGCCTAGCTCTAATACTTTCTTTACATTGTTAGCTTTCATATGGTTAAAACAAAGCAAAGCAAAGTTGCTAGGTTCATCTCCAAAGAACGTATTGTCGGAACTGTAAACTTTATTCCAGACTTCACTCATTGTTAATAATAATTTATTAATCCAGAATCTATTTGTATATGAATTTCTCTGATTTGCATCAGATAGAATATATCTACAAATAATCAGAAAGTGATTTTTGCTCTGCTGGAATTGCAGGATTAATATTTGTTTGAATTAGCTTGTCATACTCCTGCTTAGCATCTTGCCAATTCAGTGAAGGAAGACCAACCATTTTTCTAAATATGTTGGCGGT
>JBKPMK010000505.1:0-5971 GCA_046732115.1 Thermoproteota archaeon | reverse complement strand
ATGTCTATGTGTTTGCGCAGCATTCCTCTTTGCCATGGTCACCATCTGCATCTCTCCAACAATCATCATCGTCTGATGATGGCGGGAGTAACACGCTTGGCTGGACTACATTGACAACTGCGGCTTCAAAGCCATTACCTACTGCGCCACAGCAGCAGCTAGCTATAAATCAAGAACAACAGCAAGAGCCGCAACTACTGACCAATAGTGGAACAGAGATACAGAGTTATACTTTGAACTCTCCGATCATGGCCCAAGATAAATTAATGTACCTTGGTTATCATGGTGGCGTTAGTGCAAATAACAATGACTCTCCACCCACTAAGACTAGCACTAGTACATCAGATACAGATCATAGTAGTAGTTCGAAAGATAAGTACAATAGTCATCATACTAAAGGTACAATACGTGAGGATTCTATAGAACATAACAAGTCGCCTGCTCATCATAGCAGCAGTACTAGTCATAATACGTCAATTGCAAAGGCTACTAGTAGTAAATCAGAAACTGATTATAAAGACATCAAACCATGTACTCCTAATAAATCATTTTCAAAGGAAACCTTAGAACCAAAAAATAACAGATACAGTGACTGCTACGATCACAGGGGTGAAGATAGATTCTTTGGGAGGGATACCTTTTTTAATGCAGACACTTTTTCTGATAATGGATTTTAAATCATAATAAACTAGGCTGAAAATGGTAACGGTGTACAATGGCATGAGTATGCATATCATCTTTCTTTAGATCATATTCAGAAGCAGCAATAGTAGAATAAACAGCTAGAATCGACATAGCTATGACAAACAATGACACAGCTTAGAAAAACTTTGTGTGGCGATGAGGATGCTGCTGATTATTATTATAGGATGGCTTTGACATGTCTCAGCTGTATACATTTACTTCCTCTATAGGTGAGCTTAGGATACATTCTTTTCAATTTATATTATAAATGATATATTATAGTTTATGCTGCAGAAGATTATTTTACATGGAGATTTATCATCATTATAGTAGATCCTAAATTTGAACTATCCAAAAATTTCCAACAGTGTCATTTTGTCCGATACAGAAACTATATCGGAATTGGTGCTCAAAGCCAAAAAAGCCTTAGTAGATTTGGGGGATATAACATTTCGATAAGAAATTGGAGTTAGCGCTATCCTGCGTTATTAACTAACATTTATTTTTCCTTGTTCATTTTCTATCTTATAAATAGCATCTTTGACAGACTTGTCGTCACTCACATCAAGTTGAATAACTTTCAGTGGTAATTTTTCTTTGTTATATCTTTCTGTTATGCTCTTAGATTTTCCGAGACTACGCATAGATGCATATGTGAAAAATCCATTCCTTGCAGGAAGGAGAGATGTCTCAAATCCTATGCCGCTTGAACTGCCTGTTACAAGAGCAACACTTTGCTCTTTCATGATTATACTGACTGTAAAAATGCAAGTATATAAGTTGACAAAGAACTAATTGTTAAGTGATTACGAGAATGACAAAGGTTATCTATCATATACCTATCTTTTCTAGCCAATTGCCTATTTGAGTAAATGTCATTTTATGGTAATCATTTAAATGTACAAGTAAAGAGATTAAGCTATAATGATAGTAATAATCTGGTTCTGAGCAGAAACACTCAAGGTTTCCTCTACGATCACCACGTACTGAAAAATTGTCTATCATTTCTAAAATATCAGAGGGGAATAATTCTGCAGGATTTGTATCTTTTTTGTCATTCTGAATTTCGTTTGATACTTCCGCTGCTATATCATATCCTAAATACTTTGATAGTACCGAAATTGCGCAGTATCTTTCTCCATTGGCGTCATAAAAGGATCCAAAAGCCTGAGGAGTACCTACTACTTTATGCTTAAAAATTGTGCTAAGCTTGGGTTGGATTTGTTGATTATTCTTATCCTTTGGTAGTAGCGTCGTGTAACACTCTTCCATTTGTGATCACATTACCGATCTTAATATAACTCTGCGTTTCATTAGGTGCTAGAATATGTATATACGATGTTGCTTCTCTATCAAGAGTTCCATCATTATCGATAGCAGTAATTATGAGTTTATTAAATACTAAAACATCTAATCATATATAGTATAATTGATGGCATTATTCAAGATTAAGCGATATGTTCCATTTTACGGTAGTTATAATGTGATGAATCTGAAACCACGATAGATTTAGGAGGGCTCTGTACCAGACCGTACAGATTCTATACGGCTGATACGTCAGGCATATGATTGGGGTTGTACCTTTTTTGATACCGCAGAAGCATATGGATCTGGCGACAATGAAACCTTGGTTGGCGAGGCCTTAAAACCTATCCGGGACAAAATTGTTCTTGCTACAAAGTTTAAAATTGATAAAACTGAACAAACATCTACACGTGGGGGATTATTAGAAGAAATTGTCTCATGTAGACGCATCCCTCAAACTGCTAGGGACAGACCATATCGACCTATATTATCAGCACCGGGTGAATAAAGATATCCCTGTCGAAGATATAGCTTGGTGCATGAGCACACTCATCCATGAAGGCAAGATACTTGCGTGGGGACAATCTCAATCTACAGAGGAGGAAATTCGACGTGCCCGTGCTGTAACGCCTATTACTGCTATCCAGAGCGAATACTCCATGATGGAGCGGATGTTTGAAAAGGATGTTATTCCTACTTGTGAGAAGCTTGGCATCGGTTTTGTACCATTCAGTCCTCTTGCCAGCGGATTTCTATCCGGAAAATACAAGGCGAATAGCACATACACAGGTGACGATGTACTTCGAGTTATCACCCGGTTCAGCAAAGAAAACGTCTTGGCAAACCAGCCGCTTTTGAATTTACTTACTGGTTTCGCTAATCAAAAAGGTGCTACCTCAGCACAGATTTCTCTTGCGTGGATGTTGCACAAAAAAGATTTTATTGTGCCGATTCCTGGTGCCAGAAAAGCCGAACGAATCCAGGAAAATTTGAATGCTGCAAGTGTAGAGCTGACCGATAATGAATTTAGGGAATTAACGCTAGAACTAAAAAACGAGGGATGACTTCAAGCGATTTAGCTTCGTTTTTAGGTTGTACAACTAGCAGTAAGGCAATTTAGTCCATCATTTTTAATCTATTGAATCTACTATGACGTGTAGACAACCTTACTTCGCCGTAATATAACAAGCTAGCAAAGATAAGTTAAAAGTATCGAAAACCAGGGAGTTTATCACAATGTTTATTAGCATAGTATTTGATAGGATCTTTCCATCAAACTGGCGTTGCTGCTCTTGGTAACGACTATTATTATAATATCATCCACCAGCATCACGCTGCAACAACGTTCTCAAACAGCTTACGCATTTCCATGTTTAGGGGATCACGTAAAAGAATATTGTTTAGGCTATCATGATGGAGCAATTCAGGCCCATAAAGATTTCACAACTGGACGCGATCTGGATATAGACCAACATAACTGTATACATAATACTACCATGTACTGCCATGGCTATAACAGAGGATACAATGATGAAGCAGACTTCCTAGGCTAGAGTAGTTTGAGTGAAATATAAAAGAATTCTATTTACTTTTCTGTACATATATAGATAGTTTATCCTGTAGTTTATCCTTACTATGAAGGTGGGTTTGCGGATGGTGCTATGGAAGTAGCTGGTGGTGGAGTTGGTGATGATGGTGGTGCTTGTGCTCCTGTTGTCATATTTGATGAGGCTAAATGTGGTTTTACTGTTTTTGGAATACCACATAACTTTGATTCTGTAGTATTGACTGGAGTAAGTTTTGCAGATGGACTATTAGGATTGCATATTGCATCTTTTTGTTGTGGTGTTAATGTGCTAGCATTTCCTTGAGCTTGAGCTGGTATCATAGTTCCAAATTCTATTAGTGTTATTATAACCGAGGTCAGGATTATTGCTATAGTTAAGATACTCAGAATTGGATGTTGTTTTCTTTTCAGCATAGCTTACTGGTGGAAAAATATAGTATATAAAAGCAACTTGGTTTGGAGCCATAACGTTACAAGGGTTAACGCTACAAAAAACGATGGTTAACCGTATTGAGCACACAGTTTGCTAATATATCGAATACCTCTGTACTGGTACAGTCTAATACATTTCCATCTCTATACGTAACTCGTTGCAAAACTAGCTTTCGAATTTTTCTTTCAAACGCTTTTTCTGTCATATTCTTTGAACTTTATGTAGAACCACTTGTTGTTATTGTTCAAGTGCAAGTTGAATTTTGTCTTATCATTCCAAGTGTCTTGCCAATTGTACCGCCGACTGAAGCAAGTAATGCAATAGCTAACATATACGACAAATAGCCAAATTTTATGTGAAGGATTATGCTCCTAATAATACTGCTTACTATGTAAGCGACTATAAGCACCATACCTGATCCATCCAAGACAAGTTGAGTTTTATCAGAATTCCATGATATCTTTGTCAAACGTCCAAATGGATAACCAATAACGATTCCAACAATAATCCATGCAAAAATAATCACAGGAAACGGTGTAAGAAATGAATCAATAATAACAACTTAATATCTAGATACCAGTTATATTAAAATGGCTTGATCAAGCTAACTTAGCCAAGCTAAAAAGTTATGGTATAAATTGAGCTGTCATGGAAAATCACCATACCATATCATCTGTTTTTGACACCACACTCTCTGTAAAAGATGTGTATGACGAACTAGAAGTTGTCTTGGTCTGATTAGCACTCATCATGTTGTATAACAGGTTGTTATTGTGATGATGATGATTATAATAACTTTGGTTCTCTTTTTCCAATGCTGTCGATTAATTTCTCAAGGTTTTGAAGGGATTGTTCAAAGTACGGAATTATTTTCATATTTGTTTTTGTATAATTAGCTAATGCTTCAAAACCTTGCTCAGAAATTAGTGAATCGCTCAATGAATAATTTCTGAGTTGCTTTATTGTCCAATACCAGTTACCATATTGGTTTGCCCTATCCAAGTCATTTAACAGATCAAATCTCTTGGTCTCAGCTGATAGTGCACTTTGGATTTTGTCTATTTCAATTCTGTCAGGTGGGATCATTAGACTAAATGTATCGTTTATCCTAAATAAAAGAGAATCAACTGTTCCAATCATTTGACAAAGAAATGAGTCTATCTCCATTTCTGCACTCATTCTGATATCGTTTAATGTGAGATCACCATATCTCGATTCAATATCCTTTAGAATGCTTAAATGTTCTCTACAGGCATGAAGTTTAAAGCTTATCCTATCAGCCTGGAAGTTCAAAAAGTCTTCAGTAGGCAAAATACTAGTGGAAAATACTGATACCAAGTCAGTTATTTAGTGTTATTGCAGTAAATGAAACAGCAGAGACAGCGGTCTTGAGCCCTTCGCGTTATCAATATTATATCAGACTATAATAGTAAAGGTCAATTGGAACATGAATTGTGTGAGCTGAGTCTTCAGAAATATGCTATTAATGAATTCTGCTCTAGTCGCAGCCCAGTTATAATGGCACTAATGAAATTAAAAAGTCGGGGAATGTCAGAAGAGAGGATACTACAGTTGAATAACTTATTGGAGAACAATGGAATACATAACTAGCAGTTAATACATGCTCCTGAGTTCCTCATCATAACAGCGAGTTTATTTACATATGTTACCGTAATCAAAAGCTATGGCAAAAGACACTCTCTAAAGATATTGTAAATCTGCTACTACCGAATATAAATAGTTCATGGATGAATACAAAATAAGGGTCTAACAAACAATGACAGAAACTATTTTGGTTACAGGTGCTACTGGCACCTTAGGTAGTGAAGTTGTAAAGCAGCTAGTATCAGCTAAAGACCAAAGAAAAGAAGATATAATTGTCAAGGCAGCTGCGCGTTCGACCAATGACGATACGTTTAGGAATTTAGGAGTGCAGATAGTACAGCATGATTATAATAAACCAGATAGTTTATCCGCAGCTT